>NZ_JBDHZL010000022.1:0-34468 GCF_039811905.1 Nigerium sp.
GGCGTCCGCCGGACGCAGGGCCGCCAGCGGGGCGACCCGGGTGGCGCGCCGGGCGGGCACGAGGCACGCGACGAGGGTGACCAGCACCCCGACGGCCGCCGGGACCGCCAGCGACAGCGGCGCTACGGCCACCGACCCCAGCGCCATGTCGGTGCGAGCCGTCGCCACCACGACGACCTGCGCGAGCACGCCGCCCAGCGCCAGGCCGGCGAGCGACCCGACGGCCCCGAGCACCAGCGCCTCGAGCAGGACGGATCCGAGCACCTGGCCGCGGCGGGCGCCGACGCAGCGCAGCAGCGCGAGGTCGCGGGTCCGCTGGGCCAGCAGGATGGCGAACGTGTTCGCGATCACCATGGCCGCCACCGCGACGGCGATCGCGGCGAAGCCGAGCAGCATCTGCATCAGAACGCGCATGCTCGCGCCCAGGTCGTCGACGCGGGAGGCGACCTCTTCGGCGCCCGTGCGCACGACGGGTTCGACCCGGGCGACGCCGTCGACCGCGGCCACCGCGCTGGCGAGCCGCTGCGGGTCGTCCCCGGCGACCTTCAGCTCGGAATAGCCGGGGCGTCCGCCCCACAGGCCGATGTCGGCGGCGCCGGCGTAGACGACGTCGAAGACGGAGGCGATGCCCACGGGCGGCTCGGCCAGCCCGACCACGCGGGCGGCGTGGGGGCGTCCCTCGGGGTCGACGAACGCGACGGCGGCCCCCACCGCGACGCGGTCGCGACCGGCCACGCGCGGCGTCAGCGCGACCTCGCCGGCGGCCGACGGCAGCCGGCCCTGCGTCGCGGACATCCCGCGGGCCGGGGTCTGGCCGATCACGTGACGCTGCTGCCCGAGGGCCTGCATGACGAGGTAGTCGGACGCCGCGGCGTCCACCCGGGTGACGCCCGGCAGGCGGCGGACGGCGTCCGCGGTGGCGAGCGGCAGCCGATCGCCCCGCGTGGTGACGACGACGGCGGCGTCCCCGACGGCCGCGCGGGCGTCGCGGGTGAAGCGCTGCTGGAGCGAGTCGGAGACGAGCAGCGTCGTGGCGACGAACGCCACGGCGAGCGTGATGGCGAGCAGGGCGCTCGTGAGGCGGCGTCCGTGCCCGCGCAGGGACGCCCCCGTCAGCTGGATCGCGGCCATTACTCCCCCAGCCCGCGGAGCGCCTGCAGCACCGTGTCGACGCTCGGCCCGTGGACCTCGCCGGCGAGGCGTCCGTCGGCGAGAAGAACGACGCGGTCGGCGTGGGCGGCCGCCGTCGGGTCGTGCGTGACCATGACGACCGACTGCCCCAGCTCGTCGACGCTGCGGCGCAGCAGGCCGAGCAGCTCCTGGCCGGAGCGCGAGTCCAGGGCTCCGGTGGGCTCGTCGGCGAAGACGACCTCGGGCCGCGTGACGAGCGCCCGGGCCACCGCGACGCGCTGCTGCTGCCCGCCCGACAGCTCGGCCGGCCGGTGGCGCAGCCGGTCGCCGATCCCCAGGACGCCCACGAGCCGGTCGAGGTGGCCGGCGTCCGGGCGGCGGCCGGCCAGGCGCAACGGCAGCAGGATGTTGTCGAGGGCGGTCATGGTCGGCAGCAGGTTGAAGGCCTGGAAGACGAATCCCACGCGGTCGCGGCGCAGCACGGTGAGGCGGTCGTCGCCGAGCGCGGTGATCTCGGCGTCCCCGACCCACACGCGGCCCTTCGTGACGGCGTCCAGGCCGGCGACGCAGTGCAGCAGCGTCGACTTCCCCGAGCCGGACGGCCCCATGATCGCGGTGAAGCGCCCGCGCTCGAACTCGACGCTGACGTCGTCGAGGGCGGTGACCGCCGCGTCGCCGCTGCCGTGCACCTTGGTCAGGCCCTCGGTCCGGACCGCCGGCGCGGTGCGGGTCATGGTGGTGGCTGGACTCGCGAGTGAACTCATGACCCCACCCTGTCGAGCGGACGCCTGCGCGGGCATCCGTCGCCAAGCTGGTTCGCGCTCATCCGCCGGGAGGACCCGGACCGGCTGCGGGTCATCCGCCGGCGTCAGAACCACGTGCGGATCATCGCGACGCGGGCGTCCACCTGGTCGGTGCTCGCCTGCGCGAGCGGCGGCCCGCCGCACTGCCGCCGCAGCTCGGCGTGCACGTGGCTGTGCGGGACGCCCTTCGTGCGCGCGTACTGCGCGACGAGCGAGTTGAGCTGCTTGCGCTTCGACTCCAGGGCACGGTGCAGCGACACCTCGCGCGGCTGCCGCTCGCGCCGGTCGGCCCGGTCGCGCCGCGCGATCTGCTTGCGCTGGCGCTCGCGCAGCAGGTGGGTGACCTGCTCCGGCTCCAGCAGGCCCGGCAGGCCGAGGTAGTCGGCCTCGTCGTCGGAGCGCGGGCTGGCGTGCATGCCGAACTGCTCGGAGTCGAACATGACGTGGTCGAACGTGGCGTTCGACTCCAGGGCCTCGAAGCTGCCCTCCAACTCGTCGGACGCCCCCTCGCCCGCGTTCGCGCGCTCGATCAGCGCCTCGGTCTCGGCCCAGATGTCGGTCTCGTCGGACGCCTGCTTGCGCCCCAGCACGTGGTCGCGCTGGCGCTCCAGCGTCGCCGCGTGGGCCAGGATGATCGGGACGGTCGGCAGAAACACCGTCGCCAACTCGCCCTTGCGCCGCGCCCGGACGAACCTCCCGACCGCCTGCGCGAAGAACAGCGGCGTCGAGGTGGCCGTCGCGTAGACGCCGACCGCGAGCCGCGGGACGTCCACCCCCTCCGACACCATCCGGACGGCCACCATCCAGCGGTCCTCAGACGCCGCGAACGCGTCGATCCGCTTGCCGGCACCCGTGTCGTCGCTGAGGACGACCGTCGGCTTCTCGCCGGTCACCTCGCCGAGGGCCCGCGCGTAGGCGCGCGCCTGGGTCTGGTTGGACGCGATGACGAGCCCGCCGGCGTCCGGGATGTGCCGCCGCACCTCGGTCAGGCGCGTGTCGGCGGCGCGCAGCACCGCGGCGATCCACTCGCCCTTCGGGTCGAGCGCGGTCCGCCAGGCCTGGGAGGTGACGTCCTTGGTGAGGGCCGAGCCGAGGTCGGCGTCCATCACCTCGCCCGCCTTCGTGCGCCAGCGCATCGGGCCGCCGTAGTTCATGAACAGCACCGGCCGGACGACCTGGTCGCGCAGCGCCTCGGCGTAGCCGTAGGAGTAGTCCGGGCGCGAGACGGCCGTGCCGCCCGGGCCCGGCTCGTAGGTCACGAACGGGATCGGGTGGTCGTCGGAGCGGAACGGGGTGCCGGTGAGCGAGAGCCGCCGCGTCGCGCCGGCGAACGCCTCGGACGCCGCCTCGCCCCAGCTCAGGGCGTCGCCGGCATGGTGGACCTCGTCGAAGATGACGAGCGTCGGGAAGTTGCCGACGAGCGCCTGGTAGTGGAACGACCGCGCGGCCACGCCGGCGTAGGTGACGGCGACGCCGTCGTACTCGCGCGAGCGCCCGCGGCGGGAGTTGCCGAGCCCCGGGTCGATGTGGATGCCGACGCGCGCGGCGGCGTCCGCCCACTGCACCTTCAGGTGCTCGGTCGGCGTGACGATGATGACCCGCCGGATCTCGCGGGCGTCCAGCAGTTCGCGCGCGACGCGCAGCGCGAACGTCGTCTTGCCGGCGCCCGGCGTCGCGACGCACAGGTAGTCGCGCGGGGCGCGGGTCAGGTAGTCGTCGAGCGCCTCGGCCTGCCAGGCGCGCAGGCGGGACGCCGTCCCCCACGCCGCCCGCTGGGGGAACGCCGGGGAGAGGTGCTCGAACGCCGACGACGTCACGCGGCGACCGCCCCGTCGGGACGGGGTGCGGCGGGACGGCGAGCGGGGCGGGGGGCGAGGCGTGGCATGGGAGTCCGACCCTAGTCGCTTCGCGGCGCGTGTCCAGCCGACGCCCGGCGGCGTCCGGACGCGCGGCTGCTCAGGCGGACTGCCGCCAGGCGGATGTCGCCGCGGCCCAGGACGCGTCCCCCCGCTCGCGCGCGAGCGCCGCGAGGTCGTCGAGGGCCTGCTCCCGGCCGGCGGTGTGCAGCACGAGCGCGGCCGGCCGCGCCCGGTCGTCGCCGCGTCCGTGGTGCCGCCCCACGCGACCGCGGGCCCAGCGCTCGACCGCGTCGAGGGCCACCGTCCGGCCCTCCGGCCCGTGAGCGTCGACGCTCGACGAGAGGGCCCCGGCGGCCGCCGTCGCGGCCTGGTCGGGGGTGCGGTCGTCGACGAGCGTCCGGGCGAGCGGCATGCCGTCGCCGGCGTACCCGGTCCAGTTCAGCAACTGGAGGACGCCGATGCCCGCGTAGCCGCCGCCGGCGTGCGCGGCGTCCAGGTGCCGTGCGAGCACCTCCGCGATGACCGGGGCCTGCGGGAGCCGCGCCACGCCCGAGGAGAGTTCGCCGCGGCGCTCGGCGTCCACGGAGGTGAGCGTCGTGAAGAGGAGCTGCCCCAGCGTGGCGTCGGACCCGCCGCCCTGTTCGGCGCACGCGTTCAGGCATTCGGTGGCGACGGTGCGGGCGAGGTCGGGCGGGGTGGGGAGGCGTCCGACGGGCGGCACGCGGGTGCGGCCGTCGCCGGACGCCGCCCACGCCTGCGGGCGCAGCCGCCGCGCGGCGAGCGCGAGCACCTCGTTCGCCGCCCACCGCACGCGCCCCGAGACGCCGCGGTCGCGGGCCCACGCCTGGACGGCGTCGAGGGCGGGGGTGGAGCGCAGGACGTCGAGACGCATCGTCCGGACGTGGGCCTGGTAGCCGATCAGGGACGCCCACAGCGCCACCGGGGACGCCGGCTTCATGATCTGCTCGTGCAGGGGCGCCACGCGGTTCGGGGCCACCGCGTGCTGCGTGATCGACGCCACGTCGCAGTACGCCGGGCGGCTGTCGTCGTTGAGCCATTCGCGGGCCGCCCGCTCGACGGACGCCGCCGCGCGCGGGTGCGAGGCGAGATGCCGGGCCGCGAGCCAGAACTGCTCGTAGCGGTAGCCGTGCGACAGGCCCATCTCGACGATGAGGCGGTGCAGCAGGGCGTCCCAGTCGCGGCGGCGCAGGAAGATCTCGGGCCGGTTCGCGACGGAGCGGCCCAGCTCCCGCCACTCCTCGCCGGAGGTCGGCTCGCCGGCGAGCGCCTGGTCGAGAAGGTCGGCGAGCCGGTCGTCGTCGCGGGGGCGGTCGTCGCGCAGCAGCATCGGACGCCCGCCTCGCGTCGGCGTCAGGATCTCGATCGTCGCGGACAGTTGGCCCGGCTCGTAGCCGAGGGTTTCCTCGTAGCGCTCGCAGATCGCGTAGGAGGGCTGCACCTGGTCGGACTCCCACCGCCCGATCTGCGACCGGTGCACATGCAGGCTCTTCGCCAGTTCGGCCGCCGACGGCCCCCCGGGCGCGGACGCGCGCGCATTCGCCAGCACCCAGCCCGCCCATCCCGTGATCACGTCGTTATTCTCACGGTCTACCGGGGCAGATGCACGAAGTTGCGGACACCTCAACGCTCTGCAACAGCGAACGCCCTGGTGGATGCGTCAGATCGCACCCCGCAGCGCGGATCTCACCCGCCCAGCGTGTGAGACACCCACCGCGTCCGGGCTGCTCAGCGCTCCAGTCGGCGTCCGGCGCGATCGGCCACGACCACCTCGATGCCGCGCTCCCGGAAGGGCTCGATCTGCGCGTCCGTCGCGGATTCGTCGGTGACCAGCGTCCAGGACGCCGGCATCCGCACCCACGCGTTGAACGGCCGCTCGCCCAGCTTCTTGCCGTGCGCGAGCACGTAGGCCCGGTCGGACGCCCGCCACATGAGCTCCTTCAGCCGCGTCTGCGCGACGGTCGCCTCGCAGATGCCGCGGTCGGCGGTCACCCCGTCGCAGCCCAGGAAGACGGCGTCGAACGTCAGGCCCTCCAGCGCGGCCTCGGTGATCGGACCCTCGAACCCCTGGCTGATGTCGCGCAGGTGGCCGCCCAGGCAGATCACGTTGACGTCGGGCGCGCCGGAGATCGCGGCCAGCGGCGTCAGGCCGATGGTCATGACCGTCAGCTTGCCGACGTCGCGCAGGGCGTGCGCGAGTTCAGCGGTGGTCGTGCCGGCGTCCAGCAGGACGACGTCGCCCGGGTGCACCTGGGACGCCGCCCACAGCCCGATCCCGCGCTTGGCCTGGTGTGACTCGCCGCGTCGCTCGTTGAGCGACGGCTCCCGGTGCAGCGGGACGGCGATCGCGCCGCCGTAGGTGCGCGCGAGGCGTCCGGACTCGGTGAGCTGCGCGAGGTCGCGACGAATGGTGGACGCCGTCACGTCGAACACCTGCGACAGTTCGTCCACGCTGGCCAGCCCGTTGGACGTGGCCATCCGCACGATCTCTTCCCGCCGCTGCGACGCCTTCACCGGCACTCCTTCAGTCAGTGAACCTCCGGGTCAGCCAACCACATCGACGCGCTGAGTGGTGTGACCACACGTCGGGGAGCGTACCGCCCGGCCGGGCGGCCGGGCGTCACTCCTACCGCACCGCTGCGAGGTTCACCGCCTGGCGCATCGCCTCGACCATGCTCTCGGGGTTCACGATGCCCTTGCCGGCGATGTCGAACGCCGTGCCGTGGTCGACGGACGTCCGGATGACCGGCAGCCCGACCGTGATGTTGACGCCGGCCTCGATGCCCAGCACCTTCACCGGGCCGTGCCCCTGGTCGTGGTACATGGCGACGATGAGGTCGTAGTCGCCGCGCCCGCCCAGGTAGAAGGCCGTGTCGGCCGGCAGCGGGCCCTCGGCGTTGATGCCGTCGGCGCGCAGCTTCTCCAGCGCGGGGATGATCTTCTCCTCCTCCTCGCCGTAGCCGAAGAGGCCGCCCTCACCCGCGTGCGGGTTGATCGCGCAGACGCCGATGCGGGGGTTCTCGATGCCCGCGCGGTTGAGCGCATCGTAGCCGCGGCGCACCACGCGCTCGACGAGGCCCGGCTCGATCTTCTTGATCGCGTCGATGAGGCCGATGTGCGTGGTCACGTGGATGACGCGCAGCTTCGGGGAGCTGAGCATCATCGAGACCTCCGGCGTGCCGGTGAGGTGGGCCAGCAACTCGGTGTGGCCCGGGAAGTTGTGGCCGCCCATGTGCAGGGCCTCCTTGTTGAGCGGCGCGGTGCAGATGGCCTGCACCTTGCCCTCGACGGCCAGTTCGGCGGCCACCTTGATGTACTGGTAGGCGGCGTCGCCCGCGACCGCGCTGAGCTGGCCCCACGGCAGATCCTCCGGCAGCAGGCCGAGGTCGATGACGTTGACGCGGCCGGGCTCGGCCACCGCGTCGTCGACGCTGTCGATCGCGACGATGTCGGCGTCCAGGCCGAGGATCTTCGCGGCCTGCCGCAGGCGGGCGGCGTCCCCGATGACGACCGGCAGGCAGCGCGTGGTGACCTCGTCGTCGAGCAGGGCGGCGACGGTCACCTCCGGGCCGACGCCGGCGCCGTCGCCCATCGTGACGGCGATGACGGGCAGGGTCGTGGTGGGTGTGTCGGACATGGTGCCTCCTTGGGCTGGCTGAACGAGGGTTGGGTCGGTGGTCGAGGGGGTCGGTTCGTCGGCGGTGGGCTGGCCGGCGGTGGGCTGGTCGGCTGGGGGCTGAGGATCTGACGGCTGGTGGGCGTCCGGCTGCTCCGCCCCCGCGAGCGCGCGGCGGATCTGCAGCAGCGATTCCGGTGCGCCGAAACTACCGGGGCGCGTGGCGACGCGCCCCACGCGGGGCCCGCCGGGCAGCCGCTCGCCGGACGCCCGGCTCAGCACCGCGCCCGCGTGCACCTCGCGCTCGACGACGAGCTCGGCGACGCCGAGCCGCCGCAGCACGGCGTGCGCGGTCTCGCCGCCGGTCAGGATGAGGTCGGCCTCCGGGCCGGTCCCGGCGCCGGGCCGGGCCAGGGCCGCGCCGGCCAGCGCCCCCAGGCGCTCGGTCAGCGCCTCCCCTGGCAGCCGGACGCCGTCGGGCGCGGCGCCCAGCGTCACGAGGACGTCGCCCCGGGCGAGCCCGTCGGCGACGCGCGCCGCCCAGGCGTCCAGCAGCGCGCCGGACGCCTCCAGCAGGTCCGCGGCCGGCAGGACGACCCTCGTCGGGTTCGTCTCGGACGCCAACCGCTCGGCCTGCTCGGCCGCGGTCGGGGCGGCCGTCCCGACGATGGTGAGGCAGGGGCGGGCTTGGCGGTCGCCCTCGGACCCGCCGGACGCCTCACCGCGCGGAACGCGCGCGGCGACCGCGTGGCACAGGGCGGCCGAGCCGACCAGCAGCACGGGCGTCACGCCCAGGGACGCCTCGACGATGCGCTCCAGATCGGCCTCGGTCTCGGCGTCGCAGATCACGACCCCGCCCCGGTGGGCGGCGATCGCGGCGGCCAGGTCGGCCGGGCGCGCGCGCACGGCGTCCAGGGTGAGGGGGGCGGCGTCCGGGGTCTCGAGGGCCTCGACGATCGAGCGTGGCGCCGGGCGCGACTCGACGCGCCAGGCGTCGGTCTCGTGCAGCGGGACGCCGTCGACGTGCACGACTCCTCCCCGCGTCGGGCGGCTCAATGCCGGCAGCGCGGGGGCGACGACCGTGGTCACGCCGGGCGCGCGCGCCGCGCGCACCTCGGCGGCGATCGGCCCGCGCAACTGCGAGTCGATCTTCTTCACCACGAGCGGTGGACGCGGCTCCCCCAGTGCCGCGCGCGTCACCTCGGCCGCCGCCTCCGGCGCCAGCGGGCGTGTCTCCAGGTCCAGGACGGTGACGACGCTGTCTTCCGCCCCCGATCGGCCCGGCACGCCGAGCGCGACCCGCGTCCCCGGTCCGAACGCGACGGCGGCCTCGGCGGCGCCCGACAGGTCGTCGGCGACGACCAGGGGCAAAGCGGGCAACGTCATCGTGTTCCTCTCCCGGACCGAACGGTCTCCTCAGTATGGCAGCAATGCGCACAACGCGCTAGATCTTGCGTGAAACACGCACACGTGGGAATCTGGTGCCCTCACAACGACCAAGGAGCAGATCATGGGCGATCAGGCCATCCCGACACTGGACCTTCCGGGCATCGAGGTCCCGCTGACCACCGTGGTGCTCGGCACCATGTCGATGGGCGACACCGCCGACGCGCGGTCGTCCAAGGAGATCTTCGAGGCCGCCCTGGAGGCCGGCATCACCGGCGTCGACTGCGCGAACGGGTACGCGCGCGGCACGACGGAGTCGCTCATCGCGCCGTTCGTCGCTCGGCACCGCGACGAGATCATGCTCGCCTCGAAGGCCGGCATGCCCCACCCGGACGCCGGCGACAACGCCCCCCTCTCCCGCGCAGCCCTCACCGCGTGCGTCGACGGCTCGCTGAAGCGCCTCGGCGTCGACGTGCTCGACCTGTTCTACCTGCACCAGCCCGACCGCGACACCCCCATCGACGAGACGATGGAGACGATCGCCGAGCTGCACGCCGCCGGCAAGATCAAAGCGCTCGGCGTCTCCAACTACGCGGCCTGGCAGGCGCTCGAGGTGATCGACGCCGCCGAGCGGATCGGCACCCTGAAGCCGCTCGTGGGCCAGAACGTGTACAACCTGGTCGCGCGCCGCGTCGAGGACGAGTGGGTCGAGTTCGCCCGCACGCACGACGTGCTCACCATGTGCTACAACCCGCTCGCCGGCGGGCTGCTCGTCCGCGTCCCCGACGAGGCGCACTCGCCCACCCGCTTCAACGAGGGCTCCAGCCTCGCCGAGATGTACAAGAAGCGGTACTGGACGCCGGAGCTGCTCGGCGCCGTCGCGCAGCTCGGCAAGCTGGCCGAGGAGGCGGGCCTGACGATGCCGGAGCTCGGCCTGCGGTGGCTCATCAGCCAGCCCGGCGCGGGCGCGGTGCTCGTCGGCGGGGACCGCGTCGAGCACATCCTCAGCAACGTCGAGACGATCGCCCAGGGCCCGCTGCCCGCCGACCTCGTCGAGGCCTGCTCGGCGATCACCGACCCGCTGAAGGGCGCGATGCCCGCCTACAACCGCTGACCGACCGCGCTTTCGAGGGCGTCCAGCAGCGGAGCTTGCCCGGCGTTGATCCGGACGCGGGCGTCCTCGACGGCGAACCATGCGCCGCGATCCACCTCGGGGAACGTGCCGACGCGGCCCGAGCGCGGCGGCCACGGCATCTCGAAGGTGTTGGACGCCACCCAGGCCAGGTCGGCCGGCGCCGGCACCGCGAACGCGCGGATCCGCTTGCCGGACTTCAGCCGTACCTCGCCTAGGTCGATCTCGTCGCCGGCCGGCGCCGGGACGCCGACCTCCTCGGCGAACTCGCGCCGGGCGGCGTCCAACGGATCCTCGGCGCCGGGCTCGTAGAGCCCTTTCGCGAGCGACCACGCGCCGGCGTCCTTCCGCGCCCACAGCGGGCCGCCGGGATGGACGAGGAAGACTCGGACGCCCGCGGCGTCCCACCCGTAGGGCAGCAGGCCCGCGCTGTGCTGGGGCACGGTCAGCGGCCGCCGCGGAGTCGGTCGCGCAGGGCCATCAGCTCTTTGCGCTCGGAGTCGGACAGCGCGCCGATGCCCTCGGCGCTGATGCGGTCGAGCAGGGCGTCGAGGCGTTCGCGGTCGGACTGGGCGCGCTGGGCGGCCTTCGCCTCCTTGCGCGCGGCCCCACGAGGGGCGGACGCCCGCCCCGCCGGATGCTGCTGCGCGGACGCCGCCCGTGCCGGACGGGGACGCCGCCGCCGGCCCGGAATCCAACCCTGGTCGCCGAGCAGCCCGACCCGGCGCGCGACGATCGCCGACAGCGCGAGGCCGAGCAACAGCGACAGCAGGTTCGGCCAACCGCGGACGCCGAGCAGCGTGATCACCTGGAGGCCGAGCAGGATGGCGCCGATCATCCAGGCCGGGATGCCGAAGAAGAAGGGGCGGCGCGGGTTCTCCGCGATCCAGATGAGGAAGACGGTGAACTGCACCGTGCCGAGGCCCGCCAGCATGAGCGAGCTGCCGAGCGGCAGGGAGAGCAGCGTCGTGGAGATCATGAGCGCGGCCGCGATACCGAGCAGCAGGCGCAGCATGTTCGATCGGCCGACCTGCCCCTCGAGGTCGGAGCCGAAGTACCAGAAGAAGAAGAGGTTGATGACGCCGAACAGCGAGGGGGCGTCGGCGAGCGGCCAACTGACGAGGCGCCAGACGTCGCCGGTCGCGAGCCCCTCGGGCCAGAAGGCGAGGGCCGTGGGCATGCCGGGGCCGCCGATGACCCAGGTCAGCCAGCCCGCGACAACGACGAGGATGGCGGCCACGGTCGTGGTCACCTCGATGCGGCCGAGCCGGAACCAGGGCTCGCTGCCGCCGGAGGGGGACAGGCGGTAGCTACTCACCCTGGTAAGGGTAGTCGTCATCCGGGGGCACGCTAGCCTGCCTGCAGGGACAATGACTCCGCCGGGAGGAGGACGCCATGGCGAAGCCCGCCTCCCCGCGCGTCGCCTGGCCGTTCATCGCCGCCCTCGCGGCGCTGATCGCCACGGTCTTTTTCATGCTGCCGCGGGGGCCGCTGGTCCCGTGGCCGACCCCGAGCCGGACGCCGTCCGTCAGCCGGACCATCACCTGGCCCGCGCCGAGCACGGCGTCCCCCACCGAGCGCTGGCGCACGGAAATCACCCCGACCCGCGCGCCCAATCCGAGCCCGCGTCCCACGACGGACGCGGCGTCCGTCGCCTTGGACGCCGCCTACGGCACATTCGACGAGCTGAGGGCGGCGGGCAGCGGGGACGCGATCGTCCGGCTGCCGGAGGACGTCAGCAACGGGGTCGTCGCCTTCCAGCACGACGGGACGCGGCTGGTGCAACTGCAGTCGCGGGACGCCGGCGGCGGCTTCCTCGAATCCCTCGTCAGCCGGGCCGGCGAGCCGTACCGCGGGACGACGGCCTTCGGCGTCCTGTCGCCGGGGCGGACGCGGGCGCTGGCGATCACGGCGTCCGGGCCGTGGCGGATGACGATCAGGCCCATGTCGAGCGCCGCGCGGGCGACCCTGCCGGCGTCCGGGCAGGGGGACGCGGTGCTCGTCTACGCGGGCGGCGTCCGGCGGGTGACGGCGTCGCATCGGGGCGAGAGCAACTTCATCGTGTGGGCGGCGCGCGGCGACGAGCGGAGCCTCCTCGCCAACGTCGTCGCCAACGGGCAGCAGACGTCGCGCCTCGGGGTGTCCCCCGCGGTGGTGAGCGTCAAGGCCGACGGCGCCTGGAATCTCGCGCCCGCCTGACGGTTTCGTCGCACGCCCCGTGTGCGTTTCTACCTGACGTTCTCCACACCACGGTGTGGAGAACGTCAGGTAGAAACGCACCCAGAGGGCACCCAGGGGGAGACCCCGGTTGACTAGGGTGCACGTCATGGCCCAGCAGGAGCGCGTCACCCTGGACGTCGGCGGGCGCGCCGTGTCCATCAGCTCCCCCGAGCGCGTCTACTTCCCCGAGCGCGGCTGGACGAAGCTCGACCTCGTGCAGTATTACCTGGCCGTCGGCGACGGGATCGTCCGGGCGCTGCGGGAGCGTCCGACGATGCTGCACCGCTTCCCGAAGGGCCTGGCGGGGCCCAAGGTGCATCAGAAACGCCTCCCCGCGGGCGCACCCGACTGGGTCGAGACCGTCGAACTGCACTTCCCCCGGTACGGCCTCACCGCCGACGAGCTCTGCGTCACCGAACTCGCCCAGGTGATCTGGGCGGTCCAGATGACGACGGTGGAGTTTCACCCGTGGAACGTCCGCCGCGCCGACGTCGACCGCCCCGACGAGTGGCGCATCGACCTCGACCCCGGCCCGGCTGCCGGCTTCGACCGCGTCCGCCGGGCGGCGTCCGTCGCGCGCGAGGTGCTGGACGACCTCGGCATCACGGGCTACCCCAAGACCTCGGGCGGCCAGGGGCTGCACATCTACGTGCGCATCGTGCCCGAGTGGGGCTTCGAGGACGTCCGCCGCGCCGCCCTCGCGTTCGCCCGCGAGGTGGAGCGGCGCCTCCCCCGCGACGTCACCACGACCTGGTGGCGCAAGGAGCGCGACCCGGCCCACGTCTTCCTCGACTACAACCAGAACGCCCGCGACCACACGATCGCCAGCGCCTACTCGGTGCGCGGCGTCCCGGAGGGCACGGTCTCCACGCCGATCGCGTGGGCCGAGTTGGACGCCGTCGACCCGGCCGCCTTCACCCTCGCGACGGTCCCGGCGCGCTTCGCCGAGCTGGGCGACCTCGCGGCCGGAATCGACGACGAGTCGTTCCGGCTCGACGAGCTGCTCGCCTGGGCCGAACGCGACGAGAAGGACGACCCCCGCCCGGCCCCCGAGCCCCGCTCCGACGGCGGGGCAGGGCCCGCCAAGACCCGGCAGCAGCCGCGCCGCGTGCCGCGGCGTCCGGCGGGCGAGGGCACGTAGGGTTCGGCGCATGAAGCTGCCCATCGCGCTGCCGGTCGACCCGATGCTCGCCAAGCTCGTCCCGGCGATTCCGGCCCCCGACAAGGTCGAAGGCGGCCTCGCCTACGAGCCGAAGTGGGACGGCTTCCGCTGCATCGCCCTCCGCGACTCAGACGAGGTCGAGCTCGCCAGCCGGGGCAGCAAGCCGCTCACGCGCTACTTCCCCGAGGTCGTGGACGCCGTCCGTCGCCTGTTCCCCGAGCGCGCGGCGATCGACTGCGAGGTGGTCGTCCGGTGGGGCGAGCCGGGCGCGGAGCGCCTCGACTGGGGCCTGCTCAGCCAGCGCATCCACCCCGCGGCGTCCCGCGTGGCGAAGCTGGCGCGCGAGACGCCGGCCGAGCTGGTCTGCTTCGACATCCTCGCGCTGGGCGACGACGACCTCATGCCCCTCCCCTACCGCGAGCGCCGCGCCGCGCTCGTCGAGGCGCTCGCCCACCTGACGCCCGGCGACCCGATCCACGTCACCCGCACCACGGACGACCCCGCCCTCGCCCAGCGCTGGTTCGAGCAGTTCGAGGGCGCCGGGCTCGACGGGGTGGTCGCGAAGCCCGCCGCGGCGCCCTACGCCCCCGGCAAGCGGACCATGTTCAAGATCAAGCACTCCCGCACCGCCGACGTCGTGCCCTACGGCTACCGCGTCCACAAGTCCGGGCGCGGCGTCGGCTCGATTCTGCTCGGGCTCTACGACGCCGACGGACGCCTCCTCCCCGTCGGCGGCGCCTCCGCCTTCAGCAACGCCTACCGCGAGCAGCTCATCGAACTGCTCGAGCCGCTGGTCCGCCGGGACGCCGACGGTCGCCCCGTGCACGCCGAGACCGAGCGGTCGCGGTTCTCGGGCGCGAAGGACACGGGCTTCGTCCCGCTGGAGCCCGAGCTCGTGATGGAGGTCCGGTTCGACCAGTTGGAAGGCGTCCGGTTCCGGCACGCGGCGCAGTTCGTGCGTTGGCGTCCCGATCGCGAGCCGGCGTCCTGCACGCTCGCGCAGATCGATCGTGCGCCCGCCTACGACCTGGGCGACGTGCTCGCGGACGCCTGAGGCGCGCGGCGTCCGAATGATGAGAGATCGACGCCCCAAAATTGGCGTCAGGTTGGCGACACCTACGGTTTCGTAGCCCAAACGTATGGTCGATTTCGAATGCGAAAAAGGCCGCCGGGCGGCGCCGAAGAAACCGGCATCCGGACGCGGAAAGGGGCGGATCCCCCCAGATCCGCCCCACTGTGTCCGTCGGTGAAGCCCCGGTCCCACGAGAGCTTCATCCCTTCGGTGTCCCCCGCGTGGGGGGATACCCACGAGACTAAACCCCACTTCCCCGGCCGGTATGTCCCCATTAATGTGGACAGGATGCCGCGAACTTCGCACTGCGGGCTGTCATCATAGGGACATGCCACAACTCCGACTGGTGATCGTCGACGACCACCCCGCCATTTTGCGAGGCGTGGCGGCGAGCCTGCGCGAGTATTTTCGGGACGCCGGCATCACTACCTGCGCCACCGCGCAGGAAGCGGCCGAGTTGGCCCCCCGCCCCGAGATCGCCCTGCTCGACCTTCAGCTCGCGGACGACAGCGTCCCGGCGGAGAACGTGCGCCTGCTGCACGACGTCGGCTGCGAGGTGCTGCTCTACACCCAGGAGACGCGCCGGACGCTCGTGTCCGCGTGCTTCCGCGCCGGGGCGTCCGGCATCGTGGGCAAGAACGACGAGCTCGAGGAGCTCGTCGAGGCGATCCGCTGCCTGCAGGCCGGCGAGCCGTACCTGAGCTCCGACTGGGCGGCCGCGCTCGACGACGACCAGGCCCGCATCCCGAACCTGACGCCGCGCGAGGCCGACGCGCTGCGCCTGTACGCCACCGGCCTGCCGCTGAAGTCGGTCGCGCGCCGCATGGAGGTCGGCGAGCAGACCGCCCGCGAGTACCTGCTGCGCGCCCGCAAGAAGTACACCGAGGTGGGGCGTCCGGCCGACACGCGGACCGACCTCTACATCCGCGCCGTCGAAGACGGACGCCTGCCCGGCCCCGAACCGCTGTAGGCGCGCGTCCGCGCGGAGGCGCCCCGGGCGCCGACCCGGTACAAAGGAGTCCGTGCCCGACGACAACGTGATCCGCATCCCCGGGAGCACCCGGACCTTTCACCGCGCGCGGATCCTCGCCGTGCTGCTGCTGCCCCTGGCCATGTCGCTCATGGCCGTCTCCAGCGTGAACGTGGCGCTCCACACCATCGAGACCGGGCTGGGCGCGACGCCCACCGACATCCAGTGGGTGCTGTCGGGCTACGCGCTCGCGTTCGGCATCACGCTCATCCCGGCCGGCCGGGCGGGGGATGTCCTCGGGCGCGGCTCGCTGTTCGTGGCCGGCCTGCTGCTGTTCGTGGGCGCGTCCCTGGCGTGCGGGCTCGCGCCGGCGCCGGTCTCGCTCAACGTGGCCCGCGTCGTCCAGGGGGTCGGCGCGGGGCTCTACAGCCCGCAGATCATCGGCATGATCCAGGAGTACTTCGCCGGGCCGGCACGCGCCCGCGCGTTCGCGCTGTTCGGCCTGGTCATCAGCGTGTCGGTGGCGATCGGACCGATCGTCGCCGGCGCGATCATCGCCTGGCTGGGCCCCGAGCTCGGCTGGCGCGGCGCGTTCCTGGTGAACCTGCCGCTCGGCGTCCTCGCGGTGATCCTCGCGCTGGCGTGGTTCCCGTTCGCGATCGAGCGCCGCCGCTGGGCGGCGCGGACCGAGCGCCGGCGCGTGGGCGGGCCGCGTCCAGAGGCCATCGACCTCGACCCGGTCGGCGCCGTGCTGGTCGCGGCGACCGTCCTGTGCGTGATGCTGCCCTTCATGCAGCATCCGCACCCGGCGATCTGGCTGCTGCTGCTCGCCGCGGCGGGCTTCGCGGCCCTGTGGATCGGCTGGGAGCGGCGCTACGCGGCCCGCGGCCGGGCCCCGATGGTCGACCTGCGGCTCTTCGCCTTCCGCTCGTTCAGCAACGGCATCCTCATCTCCGGGACGATGTTCGTCGGCTCAGCCACCGTCTTCGTCCTCGTCGCGCTCTTCCTGCAGTCGGGCCTGGGCGTGAGCGCCCTGGAGACGGGTCTGGTCGGGCTGCCGAACGCGATCGTGTCGGGGTACGCGTCGATGTGGGCGGGGCGCCGGGTGATGACGTCCGGACGCCGCATCGTCCTGCTCGGGCTGGCCGCCATGGTCGTGGGCTCGACCCTGTGCATCGTCGTGGCCGCGCTCATTGCGCGCGCCGGTTGGAGCCACTGGGTCCTCGCGGTCCCGCTGATGTTCAACGGGTTCGGCATGGGCGTCGTGGGGTCGGCCAACCAGACGCTCAGCCTCTCGGACGTCCCCGTGGCCGAGGGCGGCACCGCCGGCGGCGTCAAGCAAACCGCGGAACGCATCGGGACGGCGATCGGCAACACCGTGATCACCGGCGTCCTGTTCGCCGGCCACGACCTCGCCGGCTGGACGACCGGGTTCGTCGCCGGGTTCACGGTGATCGTCGTGGTGCACCTGATCGCATGCTGGCTGGCGTACCGCGACCTCGTCCAGCATCGGGCTCCGGCGCCCGGCACCGACGGTTAGATTGGGGCTATGACCCAGGCCGGAACCGATTCGCACGCTCGCATCTGGAGGCGGCCGGTGCCGCTGATCGGGGACGCCTCGTCGTCGGCCGAGCGCGACGACGACGTCGCCGGCTGGGCCTTCGACGCCGAGACGCGCGCGGCCCTCGACCGCGTGATCGGGGCCCGGCGCGACATCCGGCGCTACCGTCCCGACGACGTCCCGGACGCCCTGGTCGGGGCCGTCATCGAGGCCGGCCACGGCGGCCCCAGCGTCGGGCACAGCCAGCCGTGGCGGTTCATCGTCGTCCGCGACCGGCGCACCCGCGAGCGCGCCGCCCTCATGGCCGACCGCGAGCGCCTGCGCCAGGCCCGCCAGCTCACCCCCGAACGGGCGACCCGCCTGCTGGACCTGCAGCTCGAGGGCATCCGGGAGGCGCCGCTCGGGCTCGTCGTCGCGTGCGACCGCCGGGCCCCCGCCCAGGGCGTCCTCGGCCGCAACACGTTCACCGACGCCGACCTGTGGAGCTGCGCCGCCGCCATCGAGAACATGTGGCTCACGGCCCGCGCCGCCGGGCTGGGCATGGGTTGGGTGACGCTGATGCGGCCCAGCGAGCTGATCGGGCTGCTCGGCCTGCCCGCCGGCGTCGAGACGCTCGGCTGGCTGTGCCTCGGCTGGCCCGACGAGCGCCCGCCGGCCCCGGGCCTGGAGCGGCGCGCGTGGTCGCGCAAGCTGCCGCTCGACGACGTGATTCTCGCCGAACGCTGGCCCGAGGACGCCCCCGAGCCTCCGCTGTCCGCCCTCGCCGGGGGGCCGGCCGGCCCTGACCAGGACGCCGCCGGCCCCGGCCCGGCCGGGGTCGACCCCGATCCCGCGGACGCCCCCGTCGCCCCGCCCGTCGCGGACCCGTCGTCGCCCCTGTGGAGCGACGTCGCCGCGCCCGACCAGCGCCACGTCGTCCGCGCGAAGGACCGCGCCGACGACCTTCTCACCCCGCCCGGCTCGCTCGGCAAGCTCGACCAGGCCCTCGACCGCGTCGTCGCGGCCGCCGGCGAGGGCATCCGCGGCGGCACGCTCGTGCTCGTCGGGGCCGACCACCCGATCACCGCTCACGGGGTCTCGGCGTTCGATCAGTCCGTCACCCGCGAGGTCATGGACGCCGCCCTCGCCGGCCGCGCGGTCGGCGTCGTCGCCGCGCGGCACGCCGGGCTGGCCTCGATCGTCGTGGACGCGGGCGTCGCCGGCGGCCCCCTCGCCGGCGCCGAACAGGTCCGCCCGGACGACCCCCAGGGCGACCTCGTCGCCGCCCCCGCCCTCTCGCCCGCCGACGTGGCCCGCCTCGTCGCGACCGGCCGCGACCTCGGAGCCCGCGCCGCCGAGACCGGCCTCGTCTGCCTCGGCGAGATCGGCGTCGGCAACACGACGGTCGCCGCCGCGCTCGCGTGCGCGCTCACCGGCCTCGCCCCGGCCCGGGCCGTCGGCATGGGCGCCGGCTCGGACTCCGCGATGGTCGCCCACAAGGCCGAGGTGCTCGCCCGCGTCTTCGACCGGGTGGACGCCGCCGCCCTCCGCGCCGACCCGGCGGCCGCGTTGGCCGAGGTCGGCGGCCCGGAGTTCGCGGTGCTCGCCGGCGTCGTGCTGGGCGCGGCCGAGGCGGGCGGCGTCGTCGTGCTCGACGGGCTGGCCACGAGCGTCGCGGCCCTCGCGGTCGTCGAGGTGAACCCGGCCGTGCAGGCGCGGCTCGTCGCCGGTCAGGTGAGCCGCGAGTTCGCCCACGAGGAGGTGCTCACGCAACTCGGGCTGGAGCCGCTGCTCGACCTCAGGCTGCGCGCCGGCGAGGGCGTCGGGGCGTCCCTGACGGCGCAGGCATTGCTCGCCGGCCTCGCGGTGCGCCGCGAGGCCGGGCGCACCCGCTGAGGCGGGCGGCGTCCTCGAGCGCCGTCAGGCGTCGTCGTCGTCGGCGAGATCGACCTCGAGGTCGTCGGGATCTTCGGCCACCGGCAGCCGGGGGCCGTCGGGGACGTAGCGGTCGTCGGGGTTTTCGACGAGCGCCTCGCGATCATCGGGATCGTAGGCCCGATCCTCCACGGCGCCGGTCGGGAGGTCGTCGACAGAGTCTTCGCGGCGGGCATCGCTCATGAAGGCAACACTAGGCGCGACGGACGCCTGCCCGCCAGGGCGGGGTAGTCTCGGCGCGGTGATGAGGACGTGAACGCGCCGCAACCCCGCCGGGGCATGTTCGTCTCGCTCAGCGTCCGCAACTACCGGCTCTACTTCGTCGGCATGCTGCTGTCGAACATCGGGCTGTGGATGTCGCGGGTCGCGCAGGACTGGCTCGTCCTCACCGTGCTCACCGACCACTCCTCCACCGCGCTCGGCGTGATCACCGGTCTGCAGTTCCTCCCGATCGCGCTGCTGGCGCCCTCGGCCGGCGCGCTCGCCGACCGCATCCCGAAGCGCCGGCTCCTGCTCATCACCCAAAGCGCCGCCGCGCTCGTGTGGGGCGTGATGGCCCTGCTGACGTTCCTCGGCGTCATCCAGCTCTGGCAGGTGTACGCGCTGGCCACGGCCAGCGGGGTCGTGGCCGCCGTCGACAACCCGACGCGGCAGGCGTTCGCCTCCGAGATGGTTCCGGACGCCTACCTCACGAACGCGGTCGGACTGAACTCCACGACGTTCAACGCGTCCCGTCTCGTCGGCCCCGGGCTCGCCGGTCTCGCGATCGCCGCGCTCGGCATCGCGCCGGTCATCGCCCTGAACGCGCTCAGCTACGTGGCGACGCTCGTCGCGCTGCTGCTCATGAACCCCGCCGAGCTGCACCCCGCCCCGCTCTCCCGCGGGCGCGGGTCGGTGCGCGCGGGCCTGGCCTACGTCGCCCACCGGCCCGACATCGTCCTGATCCTGTTCCTCGTCTTCATGCTCGGCACGTTCGGGCTGAACTTCCAGGTCACCAACGCCCTCATGGCGACGATCGTGTTCGGCGTCGGGTCGGAGCAGTACGGCCTCATGGGCACCATCATGGGCATCGGCACGCTCGGCGCCGCCCTGCTGGCGGCGCGGCGGCAGTCGCCGCGCAACCTCATCATCGTGGCCGCGCTCGGCGGGTTCGCCCTGTTCACCGCCTTGCTCGCCGCCGCCCCCACCTACGTCTGGTACCTGGTGCTGCTCGTCCCCGTCGGCCTCACGTCCCTCACGGTCATGACGGCCGCGAACGCGTCGGTGCAGTTGTCGACGACGCCCGCGATGCGCGGGCGCGTCATGGCCCTCTACATGGCGATCTTCATGGGCGGGACGCCGATCGGCGCCCCCGTCATCGGCTGGATCGGGGACGCCTACGGGCCGCGCGCGGCCCTCGGCATCGGCGCCGCCGCCACCGGGATCGCGTTCGTCGTCGCGGTGCTCTTCCTGCTCCGCCGGCGGCACTGGCGGCTCCCCCCGCTGGTCGTCCGCCACGATTACACCCCGGAGGTGTGAGGGCGCACGTTCGTCCGCCCGCGCGCTCCGGCGCGGGCGGGTGCGTGAACGGTGCGTCAGCCGTCGCTGCGGTCGACGCCCTGATCCTCCACGGCGCGGAGGGCCTCCTCCTGCGGATCAACGCGCTGCGGCGTGGGCACCTCGTCGATCTCGCCGCGGCTGTCGCTGGTGTCGACGTCGTCGGCGGCCAACTCGTCGGCGTCGATGGGGTCGTGCGTCATCGCTCGCTCCTTTTGGTACTCGCCGCGGACCTCACAGGTCGTCGTCGGCGTCTTCCTTGCTCGGCTTCTGGGCGCGGCCGTCGGCCTCGGCCTGGTCGGCCAGATCGCGCATGGTGAGCCCCGGGTCGGGCTCGTTCACGCTGCCGGAGACCGGCTCGGACGCCTCCGCGGCCGCGGCGTCCGCCTCCTGCTTCCGCTCGTGATCGGCGCGGATGCGATCCAGGATCTGCTGGTCACCCCGGTCGGCCGCCTCGCCGGTGATCAGGTCGCGGATCTCCTCGACCGGCCCGTCGCTGCTCACTTCTCCTCCGCCTGGTGCGAGCCGCCGTGATCCTTGCGGTGCAGGAAGCCGTGATGCTCGTGCTTCTCGTGCTTCTCGTGACGGGCCGCCTCGTCGCGCTCTTCACGATCCCACGCCTGGTTGTGGATCTCGTGACCCTCGGCGTCCTGATGGCCCGGATGGCCCTGGGCCATCTCGTACTCCTCCGCCGTGTCGTCGTGAATGTAGCCCGGGTGGCCCTGCGGGAAGTGGCTCTGCGGGGTCTCCTCCTCGTCGGTCACGTAATCGGGGTGCCCCTGGGCGAAGTCGTGGTCGAGCTCCTCCCGCCGGGTGTGGCGCACGTGCTCCTGCTTCTCGCCCGGAACGCCGTCCTCGTGCTCAGCCATGCTGCGTCATCTCCTTTGCTCCAGCGACGACGAATCCCGTCGTGAAGGGCCATTGCATCGCGAACACGGCTGACGCGCCAGACCCCACGGAACACTTTTCAGCCACGTGCATTCCCCCTGAACCGTTTCCCGCGCGGGTCGCGGACCCCGCGCCTTCGATGAACCCCTCGGCCCCGGACGCCGCCCGCCGTAGAGTGCTGGGAAAGGCCGGCGCACCCCGGCGCGTCGGCGTCCGGCTCGCAGGAAAGGAACGGCCGCATGCGGATCAGCGTCCCCACCGAGGTCAAGAACAACGAGTTTCGCACGGCCATCACGCCCGTCGGCGTCCACGAGTTGACCACGGCCGGGCACGAGGTCTTCGTGCAGGCCGGCGCGGGCGAGGGATCGTCGATCACCGACGAGGAGTACGCCGCCCAGGGGGCGACGATCGTGCCGGACGCCGCGGCGGCCTGGTCGTCGGGCGAGCTCGTGCTCAAGGCGAAGGAGCCGGTCGCCGAGGAGTACGGCTACCTGCGCGCCGACCTGACCCTGTTCACCTACCTGCACCTCGCCGCCGACCGTCCGCAAACCGAGGCGCTGCTCGCCGCCGGGACGACCGCGATCGCCTACGAGACCGTGCAGTTGCCCTCCGGGATGCTGCCGCTGCTCTACCCCATGTCGGAGGTGGCGGGGTGCCTGGCCCCGCAGGTGGGCGCGCACGCGCTGATGAAGCCCCACGGGGGACGCGGCGTCCTCATGGGCGGCGTCGGCGGGGTCGCGAACGCCCAGGTCGTCGTGCTCGGCGGCGGGGTCGCCGGCCAGAACGCGGCGAACATCGCGCTGGGCATGGGCGCCAACCTGACGGTGCTCGACACCGACCTCGACAAGCTGCGGATGACGTTTTGGCGTTACGGCAACCGCATCCAGGGGATCGCCTCCACGGCGCTCAGCGTCCAGCGGCACGTGCTGGAGGCCGACCTCGTCATCGGCACCGTCCTCATCCCCGGCTCGAAGGCCCCCAAGCTCGTGACGAACGACCTGGTCGCCCGCATGCGGCCGGGCTCGGTGCTCGTCGACGTCGCGATCGACCAGGGCGGCTGCTTCGAGGACTCCCACCCCACGACGCACGACGACCCGACGTTCACCGTCCACGAGTCCACGTTCTACTGCGTCGCGAACATGCCCGGCGCCGTGCCGAACACCTCGACCTGGGGGCTCACCAACGCCACGCTGCCCTACACGCTCGCGCTGGCGAACAAGGGCTGGCGGCAGGCAACCGCGGACGACCTGGCCCTGGCCAAAGGCCTCAACACCGTCGACGGCCGGATCTCCTGCCCCGGCGTCGCCGCGGCCTTCCCCGACCTGCCCGCGGGGCCTTTCCCGGGCAACCCCGAGCACGCCGGCTGAGCGAGGCGATGTGGGATAACTTTGTTTTCTCCCCTTGAAACAGACACACTCACAGGTTTACAGTGTCTGTATCTGTTGGATTCCCACCGACGGGAGCCCGCGACAGCGACGTCAAGAAAGTAGACCCCCACATGTCCTCAGCCTTACCCGACGCACGGGTGAACAAGAACCTGGAGGGGCCCGGTGTTCGGGCCCGCGTCCAGAAGTTCGGCGGTTACCTCGCCGGCATGATCATGCCCAACATCGGCGCGTTCATCGCCTGGGGCCTGATCACCGCCCTCTTCATCGAGAAGGGCTGGCTGCCCAACGCCACGCTCGCCGGGCTCGTGAGCCCGATGCTGTACTTCCTGCTCCCGATCCTCATCGGCTACACCGGCGGGCGCATGGTCCACGGCCAGCGCGGCTCGGTCATCGGCGCGATCGCCACGGTCGGCGTGATCATGGGCGGCATCACCGAGATCGCGACGTTCACGGGCACGCCGATGTTCCTGGGCGCGATGATCATCGGCCCGCTCGCCGCGTTCCTGCTGAAGCTCTTCGACCGGGCCATCGAGGGCAAGGTGCCCTCGGGCTTCGAGATGCTCATCGACAACTTCTCCCTGGGCATCCTCGGCATGCTCCTGGCGATCCTCGGCGTGTTCGGCGTCGGCCCGGTCGTGAGCGCCCTGATCGCGGTCATGTCGGGCGGCGTCCACTTCCTCGTCTCGCACAACCTGCTGCCGCTGGCGTCCATCTTCGTCGAGCCCGCGAAGGTGCTCTTCCTCAACAACGCGATCAACCACGGCATCTTCACCCCGCTCGCGGCGATCGACGTGCAGGCGACCGGCCAGTCGATCCTCTACATGGTCGAGTCGAACCCGGGCGCCGGCCTGGGGCTGCTGACCGCGTTCATGCTGTTCGGCCCGAAGTCGCTGCGGCCGTCGGTGCCGGGCGCGATCATCATCCACTTCTTCGGCGGCATCCACGAGATCTTCTTTCCCTACATCCTGATGCGGCCGATCCTGATCCTCGCGACCATCGCCGGCTCCATGTCGGGCCTGTTCGTGGGCACGATGCTGCACGCCGGGCTCGCGGCCGCGGCGTCCCCGGGCTCGATCCTGGCCTACTTCCTGGTGACTCCCCCCGGCGGCCACCTCGCGATGCTCGCCATGGTCGGCACCGCGGCGGTCGTCTCGTTCGTGGTCGCCTCGGCCCTGCTGAAGTTCGGCCGCGGCGCCGACGACGAGGGCGGCGTCAGCCGTCCCGAGGACGCGGTGGTGGACGCCGACGTCGAGACCCGCGTCGTCCGTGAGGCCGGCTCGTCGGCCGAGCCGACGCGCGCCCAGGTGGTGTCGGACGCCGCCGCGCCGGCCGCCGGGGCGTCCGGGCCGGGCGTGGACGCGGCCGATGTGAAGAAGCTGATCATCGCCTGCGACGCCGGCATGGGCAGCTCCGTCATGGTCGCCGCGCAGATGAAGAAGAAACTGGCCCCCTACGGGGTCGAGGTCGCGCACACCCCCGTCGACCAGATCCCGGCCGACGCGCAGGTGGTCCTGACGCAGGAGGGGCTCGTCGACCGGGCCCGCAAGACCGCTCCGCAGGCGACGATCGTGCCCTTCAAGCAGTACATGGGCGATCCCGCTTTCACGCAGGTCGAGGAGGCCATGAAGTCCGGCGGCCGCATCGGCGGACCGGCGGCCGCAGCGGCGTCCGCGCCGAAGGCGACCGTCGCCCCGGCCCAGCCGGCGCCCGAGGCGTCCGGCCCGGCGAAGACGACCCTCAAGGGCAGCGACGTGCGGAAGCTGATCATCGCCTGCGACGCGGGCATGGGCAGCTCCGTCATGGTCGCCGCGCAGATGAAGAAGAAGCTGGCCCCCTATGGGGTCGAGGTCGCGCACACCCCCGTCGACCAGATCCCCGACGACGCGCAACTGGTCCTCACCCAGGAGGGGCTCGCGGACCGGGCCAAGAAGCAGGCGCCCCAAGCCGTGGTGATTCCTTTCAAGATCTACATGGGCGACCCCGCATTCACTAACGTTGAGAACGCCATCAAGAACGGAGAGAACATTGAGTGAGTCAGTGCTGACCCCGGACGCTGTCAAGCTCGGCCTGAAGGCCGCGTCCAAGCAAGACGCCATCAAGCAGTGCGCAGACGTGCTTGTCGCGATCGGCGCTGCCGGCCCCGAGTACCTGGACGGCATGTACGCCCGCGAAGAGCAGATCTCGACCTACATGGGCGAGGGCTTCGCGATCCCCCACGGCACAAACGAAAGCCGTGCCCACATCCACAAGGCCTCGCTCGCCTTCCTCCAGTTCCCCGACGGGGTCGACTGGAACGGCCATCAGGTCGTCGTGTGCATCCCCATCGCGTCGAACAGCGATGAGCACATCGGCATCCTGTCCTCGCTGGCAGGCGTCCTGTCCGACCCGGACAGCGCCGAGAAGCTGCGCAGCGCCACGAGCGTCGACGAGGTTCTCGCGCTCCTCGCTCCGGAGGATGCCTCCTGATGCGGGCGCTGAGGTTCTACGCCCCGGGCGACGTTCGCCTGGAGGATGTGCCTGAGCCCGAATGCGGGCCCAAGGAAGTGAAGATCAAGGTCAAGAACTGTTCGACCTGCGGCACCGACGTGAAGATCTTCAAGAACGGTCACGTGAACATCACGGGCACGACCACGATGGGCCACGAGGTGGCCGGCGAGGTCGTCGAGGTGGGCTCCGAGGCGCTCGGCGGCTTCAAGGTCGGCGACCGCGTGCAGAGCATCGCGGCCGTCCCCTGCGGGGAGTGCCACGAGTGCAAGAAGGGGTGGATGGAGGTCTGCGAGAACCAGACGTCCGTCGGCTACCAGTACGACGGCGGCTTCGCGGAGTACATGATCGTCCCCGAGCAGGTGCTGAAGGTGGACGGGCTGAACCGGATCCCCGAGAACGTGGGCTACGACGAGGCGTCCGCCGCCGAGCCGTTCGCCTGCGCGATCAACGCTCAGGAGCAGCTCGGCATCGAGCCCGGCGACTTCGTCGTCGTGTTCGGTGCGGGCCCGATCGGGTGTATGCACATCCGCATCGCGCGCGGCGTCCACGAGGCCGGCACGATCGTGCTGGTCGACATCAACGCCGAGCGGCTCAAGATGTCGGCGGAGGCCGTGCACCCCGACCATGTGATCGACAGCTCGCAGGTCAACGTCGTCGAGGAGGTCATGAAGATGACCGACGGCCGCGGCGCCGACGTGATCATCACCGCTACCCCGGCGAACATCACGCAGGAGCAGGCGCTCGCCATGGCCGCGCGCAACGGGCGGATCTCGTTCTTCGGCGGCCTGCCGAAGAACAACCCGACCATCACGTGCGACAGCAACCTGGTGCACTACCGGCAGCTGCACATCCACGGCGCGAACGGCTCGGCCCCCGAGCACAACAAGCGCGCGCTGGAGTACATCTCGACGGGCCAGGTGCCGGTGAAGGACCTGATCACCAAGCACATCCCGCTCGAGAACGCCCTCGACGCGTTCGATATCGTCGCGAAGGGCGAGGCGATCAAGGTGACCGTCGAGCCGTAGGGCTCGCGGCGTCCGGCTTAACCCGCGCCCGGTGCGTACCAGTGGTACGCACCGGGCGCGATGGCGTTGACCAGACGCCATGTGAAGTCGACTCCTCGCGGCATGGGCCACGATTCCCCGCGAACTTCGTTTCGAGCGTAAGAAGTCACCCGCGCGGGCGACATCGTGCGAACGTGCCGTTCGGGCGGCACTTAAGTCCTACTACTCTCAGAGAATTCACAGCATTACTGGGTGAGTTCCCGGTGTTTCGGGCGGTGTCGCTCGGCTGGCGACGTCCGGTAGCGTGCCCCTGTCGAGAGGAGCCCCGATGGAGTTGCACCCCGATGTCATCGCGCTCGCGCCCCTCCTGGGCACGTGGGCGGGGGTCGGACGCGGCGTCTACCCGACGATCGACGGGTTCGATTTCGCCGACGGTTGGGAGTTCACGACCACGGGAAAACCCTTCGTGTCGTTCGTGCAGCGCACGAAGACGCCCGACGGCCTGCCATTGCACACCGAGGCCGGGTACCTGCGGTGCCCCTCGCCCGGTGTCGTCGAGATCGTGTGCGCGCTGCCGATGGGCCAGACCGAGCTGGGCACGGGCAGCGTGGCGATCGAGGGCGGCACGCTGACGGTGCGGACGGACGCGGACGTGCAGGTCACGCCGTCGGCCAAGCAGGTCGACCGCATCACGAGGCGGTTCGTCCTGACGGGCGAGACGCTGGCCTACGAGATGAGCATGGCCGCCGTGGGGTTGCCGCTGACGCACCACCTCTCGTCGGAGCTGCACCGCGTTCCATGAGGACACCCGTCCTCGTCGAAGCCCCGGGGGCGCGCGGAGAGGCTAGGGTGTCATTGAACGTCACGAGGCCGCCACTCCCCTCCCACGCGGCCGGGGCTTCAAGGAAGCGAGACATGACCGACCAGCATGCAGACGAGCCGACCTTCGCCCAGGTGCTGAGCAAGGCTGTTCAGGCGCGAGGCCTGTCGCTCGACCGCATCCGCGCGCGGCTCGAAGTGGCGGGCGTCCCGGTGAGCAACGCCACCCTGAGCTATTGGCAGTCGGGGCGATCGCTGCCCACGCGGGCGCGGTCGCTCCGCACGCTGGTGGAGTTGGAGTCGATCCTCGACCTGGAGCAGGGCACGCTCATCGAGCTGATCCGCAGCGCGGACGGCCGGACGAAGCACCAGCTCTTCCCGTGGCAGACCGTCATCCCGGGCGAGTCGGTCGCGGAGCGCATCATCAACGAACTGGGCATCGACGTCGCCGGGCGCATCTCGCGGGTCGCGATCCACGACACGGTGACGGTGGGCGAGAACCGCGCCGAGCAGACGCAACTCACCCGGCTGGTGCTGCGTGCCGAGCGGTCGGGCACCCAGTCGTGGCCCGTCGTGCTGCAGCAGGACGCCGCCGACCAGGCCGTGACGCCCGAGGTGGAGGCCGTGTTCGGCTGCCGCGTCGGCCGGGTCGTCGAGGTCCCCGAGCGGCAACTGACCGTCTGCGAGATGCTGCTGCCGCGTCCGCTGCAACGGGGCGAACTGATCAGCACCGAGTATCTCGTCACGTGGGCGCCGACGGATGAGCCGTCGTTCCGGCTCGTGCGCGCGTGCCCCGAGCCGCTGCGCGAGATCGTGCTCGGCGTCCAGTTCCACCCGAAGGCCCTGCCGTCGCTGGTCACGACGTTCGCGCGGCACAGCCTCGAGCATTCGGTCGAGCACGAACCGCCCAGCCACCCGGTGATGATGGACGAGGCGCAGGCGCAGGTCGTGAAGCTCGATGTGCAGCCGGGCGTCTACGGGCTGCACTGGAGTTGGCGCTGAGCTGAGCTGAGCTCGTCCCGGCGGGCGGCTGGTTCAGGCGGCGCCCTCAGGGCCACCCGCCGCGAGCAGGTCGGCCGTGGTCGTCAGCGTGATCTGGGGCGGGAAGAGGCCCATCACCGTGAGGGCGGCGGCGTGGTTCTCGGGCGTCGAGCCGGCGCAGGCGTCCGTCACCAGGGTCAGGGTGGCGCCGGCGTCCGCAGCCGACAGCGCGGTGGAGATCACGCAGCAGTCGGTCGAGACGCCGGTGAGCACCAGGTGGGGGTAGCCGCCGGTGATCGACTCCATGCGCGGGCCGAACTTGCCGAACGAGTGCTCCACGAGGCACTCGTGCCCGACGCCCTCCAGTTCGGGGACGAAGTCGTAGAGCGGATCGTCGGCCGGTCGGTCGGCGAACGGCCAGGCGTCCATGTAGGGCCCCCACGAACCGACCCGCGGATCGGGCGGCACCCAGCGGGTCTTGAGGACGCGCGGGCCGAACGCGTCGGCCAGCGCGAGGATGCGGGGAAGGGCGTCCGCCCACATCGGCGAGCCCCACGGGCTCGTCGGGTCCGCGAAGATGCGTTGGCCGTCGATGATGACGAGCCAGGGGCCCGTCTCGGTCTGGAAGGTGGTCACGCGCGCGCCTCCTGCCGGGCGATCTTGCCCCGACGGGCGAGGTAGGTGACGACGAAGCCGAGGACGAGCGCCAGGATGACGCCGAGGTTCGCCCACGCCCACGGGCCGTCCTTGCCGCCGAGCGGCCCGAGCAGGTAGCCCTGCCAGTTGTTCCAGGGGGCGTCCTCGGCGAACTGATTGATGACCAGCCCCCAGCCGAGCACGGACGCGACCACCATCGTGCCGAGCGACACCCAGTCGAGGCCGCCGTAGCGGCCTCCTGCGTCGAAGAGGGACGCCTCGTCGTACGCCTTCTTGCGGCTCACGATGTCGGCGATGAGGATGCCCGCCCACGCCATCGGGACGCCGAGCGTGATGAGGAAGCTCTGGAAGGGCGCCAAGAACCCTTGCCCGAGGAAGAACACGACCCAGATCGTGCCCGTGGTCAGGATCACGCCGTCGACGGCGGCCGCGGCGGGACGCGGGATGCGGACGCCGAGGCTCAGCAGCGTCAGGCCGGAGGAGTAGATGCCCAGCACCGCCCCCGAGACGAGCGCGAGCACGGCCGTGATCCAGAACGGGATCAGTACCCACACCGGCAGGATCGTGGCGAGCGTGCCGACCGGGTCGGCGTTGATGCCCTCGTAGAGCCGCTGGTCGGAGCCGGCGAGCAGCAGCCCGTAGATCACGAGGATGCAGGGGGCGACCGAGCCGCCGAAGGTGTTCCAGAACACGATGGACCGGTTGGGGGCGTCCCGGTGCTGGTAGCGGGACCAGTCGGCGGCGATGTTGATCCAGCCCAGGCCGAAGCCGGTCATGATCATCGTCAAGGCGCCGATGAGCGACTGAACGGGCGCGTTCGGCAGGGCCGAGACCGTCGCCCAGTTGATGTGCGGGATCGTGAGGATCATGTAGAGCACCGTGATCGCGCCGGTGATCCAGGTCAGGATCGACTGCAGCCGCATGATCGTGTGATACCCGAGCACGGACGCCACGACGATCAGCGCGGCGACCGCGACCGTGGCCAGGATCTTCGTGGTGCGCGCCTCGTCGGCCTGCCCGATGCCGAGCCGCCCGAACACCGTCGCGGTGGCGAGCACGGCCATGATCGACAGGAACGTCTCCCACCCGATCGAGAGGAACCAACTGATGATGCCTGGCACCTTCTGCCCGTGGACACCGAACGCGGCGCGCGACAGGACCATGGTCGGAACCGAACCCCGCTTGCCCGCGATCGCGATGACGCCGCACAGCATGAACGACAGCGGGATGCCGATCAGGGCCACCAGGACGCCCTGCCCGAACGAGACGCCGAAGCCGTACACGAACGCGGCGTAGCTCATGCCGAAGACCGACACGTTCGCCGCGAACCAGGGCCAGAAGAGATCGCGCGGCTTCGCGGTGCGCTCGGCCTCGGTGATGATGTCGATGCCGTTCGTCTCGATCAGGCGGCTGCGCGTGGCAGCGTCGAGATTCTCGGCGCGGGACTCCGTGGTGGACATGCCCACACTGTGGCATCCCTAGTCCCCGGGGGGAATACGCCCGGCCGACGAAATCCGTGCGGCTGCCCGCGGGTGGGGATCCGAGCGCGGGGCACGAGCGTCGCGGCGGTGCCCGGACGCCGACTCTGCGGACGCCGCCGGCACGAGCGCGACCTGCAATTCCCCCAGGATGGCCTGAAGGTCGCAGGCGATGGCGTGCTCGGTCTCAGTCGCGCCCGACTCGCCCGCGAAGTGCAACCCGGACGCCTCACCGCTCGCCTGCCCGGACGCAGCCCGCTGCAGCCACACCGACCCCGAATCGCCGCCCATGCTGACCTCGCCGTCGGCCGGCGGATCGGCGGGGTCGACGCCGATCTCGAACCCGCCGACCCGCTGCACCCCCTGGCCGCCGCCGTAGTCGATCTCGACGACGGTCTCGACGCGCGTCACGACCCCGCGCGTGACGCCGGTCGTGCGGCCCGACTTCACGAGCCGGTCGCCGAGCTCGGCGCGGCGATAGGACGCCGGCGTCACGCCGAGCTCGAACACGTCGGCGGTGAAGGGACGCGCGTCGATCGTCGCCACGCCGCCGTCGCCCGAGCGGCCCAGGTAGCTGCGGACGAGCACGCCGACCTTGTTGTTCGCCACGTTCGGTTCGTCGTAGGGGCCGGGCTGCACCACGGCGTCGCCGGGACGCCCCTCGGGCCCGTTGAGCACGTGCCAGTTGCTGAGCGCGTACGGCGTGCCGGACGCGGCGTCGTAGACGACGCACCCGAACGTGCCCGCCGTCACCGTGACGTTCGCCAGGCTGACGCCGGGCTGCATGGGGTCGCGCCGCCGCGTCCGCTCCGGATCTTGCGCCTCGGCCACCGTGGGCGGCCGCAGCGGTGCGGGCTCGCCCGGCTGGCCGACCGGCGTCGCGTTCGCGCCGGGCGCGAACCGGCGCTGGAGGACGTCTGTGGGGACCTCGACCCCGCCCACGCTGACGGTCTCGGGCAGGGGGATGGTGCCGGCCGACTCGAGCGCGGCGCCGGCAAGCTTGCGGGCAACGGTGAACGAGACGGCGAGGCGGCCGGTGCGCACGCCGCCGGTCACCTTGTAGCCGACGCCGACCGAGGTCACGTTCGGGTCGTCGAGGAAGTCATCGGCGTGCTCCCGCACGTAGTCGCGCAGGGCTTCGACGGTCTTGTCGGTGGACATGGGAGGGCTCCGTCCGTGAGAGATGCCACCACCCTAGGAGCCGCCGCCGACAGAAAACCATGGGTGCCGGTCGCCCGTTACGCTGCTGCCATGCCGCTGTTGCTGTTGGACCTCGACAACACGCTCGTCGACCGGGCAGCCGCCTATCGCGCGTGGGCGGCGTCCTACCTGGAGAAGCGGGGGGCGTCCCCCGACCTGCTCGGCCCGATGATCGCCGCGGACGGCGACGGGCTGCGCTACAAGCCCGACGTGGCCGCCGATCTGGCCGACATCCTGGGCCTCACCCAGGCGGAGACGGAGAGCATCGTGCGGGTGCTGCGGGCGGGCGTCCTGGAGCATCTGGTGCTCGTCCCGGGGTGCGTGGAGGCGCTGCGGCGGGCGCGGGCAGCGGGGTGGACGCCGTTCGTCCTGACGAACGGCGTGGTCGCGCAGCAGGAGTCGAAGATCCGCAACTTGGGTCTGGACGCCGAGGTCGACGGCTGGGTGATCTCGGACGCCGTCGGCGTCCGGAAGCCGGACCCGGCCATCTATCGGCTGGCCGCGGAGGCGTCCGGGCTGCCGCTGGAGTCGGCCTGGATCATCGGGGACGCCGCCGACACCGACATCCTCGGGGCGCATCGGGCGGGGATCCACAGCGTGTACCTGCATCGCGGCCGCGCGTGGGACGACGCTTTCCCGCGGCCGACGGCCGAGGCGTCCTCGCTGACCGAGGCGGTGCGGATCGTGGTGGAGTCCGGGGAGTAGCCGCGCCGGGGAGGCTGTCGTTCAGAGCAGCTCGGCCATGTGCTGCTCGAAGACGTCGACGGCGCCGGCGGTGAGCTGGTCGGCGACCAGATCTTCGAGGACCTCGGGCGCGGCGGTGAACGCGCGCAGCCCGACGCCGGTCAGGGCGACCACGTCGCGGGCCGACTTCAGGGACGCGGCGAGCAGGATCGGCCCCGAGCCGTCCTGCGGGAGGGCGTCGGCCATGCGCGCGCACTCGGCGAGGGCGTCCCGCCCCTGCACGAGCATGCGGTGGTAGTAGGGCGCGATGTATTTCACGCCGAGCGCCGACCCGATCAGCGCCTGCTTCGCCGCGTAGACGGCCGTCAGCAGCGTCGGGACGCCGTGGCGGTGCAGCCGCGTGATCACCGAGGCGCCGGCCTCCGTGCAGGGCACCTTGACGATCGCCTCGGGGGCCACCTCGCGCAGGCGCATCGCGTTGGCGTACCACTCCTCGGCCGAGTCGCCCCACGTCTGGAAGCAGACCTCCTGCGCGCCCGCGGCCCGGGCCCACTGGTCGATCGCGGGGACGTCCGCGAGGCGCGCGCCGGCCTTGCGCAGGATCGTCGGGTTGGACGTCAGCCCCCAGATCGCCCCCGTCGCCAGCCAGCGCTCGGCGGCGGTGCGCTCGGCGGAGTCCACGAACAACGTGATGGGCAGGGTCATGGCGCCTCCTCGCTGGGCTCGCCGGGCGGCGGGGCGCTGTCGGTGCGTCCTGTCGGGCACGCCCGTGTGGCCACCACTATGGCTTGCTCACGAGGGGTGAGCAAACAACAGGGATCGGCAGGGCGACGACTCGACAGTCCCCACGCGCCCGTCGGCCCAGTAGGTTTCGTTCATGGAGTTGGACTTCACGGGTCTCACCCAACCGGGACGCCGCCAGCCCGTCTTCGCTCGTCACGGGGCGGTCGCGACGAGCCATCCGCTCGCCGCGGCGTCCGGGCTGCGGGTGCTTCAGGACGGCGGCTCGGCCGCGGACGCCTGCGTCGCGATGGCCGCGGCGCTCACCGTCGTCGAGCCGAGCGGCAACGGCCTGGGGTCGGACGCCTTCGCGCTCGTCTGGGACGCCGGGCGTCTCCACGGGCTCAACGGCTCCGGGCGCTCCCCCGCCGCCTGGGACGCCGCCCGCCTCCGCGCGGCCGGCCTGACAGCCGTCCCCACGTTCGGGTGGGCGTCGGTGACGGTGCCGGGGGCCGTCCGGGCGTGGGCGGACCTGCACGCCCGCTTCGGACGCCTCCCCTTCGACCGCCTCCTCGCGCCGGCGATCGAGCTGGCCGAGGAGGGCCACCCGGTCTCCGGGGTCGTCGCCGGGCAGTGGGCGCGGGCGGCCGAGGAGGCGGCGTCCCGGACCGCGCCCGAGTTCTCCGGCTGGGGCCCGACCTTCGCGCCCGCCGGACGCGCCCCGCGCGTCGGCGAGGTCTGGCGCAGCCCGGGGCACGCGGCGACGCTGCGGGCGATCGCGGCGACCGGGGGCGCCGACTTCTACGAGGGCGACCTGGCCGAGCGGACGGCGTCCTTCGCTCGGCAGACCGGCGGTCTGCTCACAGCCGGCGATCTGGCCGCCCACCGCTCGGAGTGGGTCGAGCCGATCTCGACGAACTACCGCGGCGACGACGTGTGGGAGATCCCGCCGAGCGGGCAGGGCATCGCGGCCCTCATCGCGCTCAACATCGCCGAGGGGTTCGAGCCGTCCTCCCCCGGCGACCCGGACGCCTGGCACCGCCACATCGAGGCGACCAAGCTCGCGCTCGCCGACGCCGAGCGCTACGTCGCCGACCCCGAGCACGCGGACGTCCCGGCGGCCGAGCTGCTCGCCAAGCCCTACGCGGACGCCCGCCGCCGGCTCATCGGCGCCCGGGCCCTCGACCCGGCCCCGGGCGCCCCGCGCGGCTCGGACCGCGGCTCGGACACCGTCTACCTCTGCGCCGTGGACGGCCGCGGTCAGCACTGCAGCTTCATCCAGTCGAACTATCGGGGTTTCGGGTCGGGCGTCGTCGTCCCGGGCACCGGCATCTCGCTGCAGAACCGCGGCTGCGGGTTCACGCTCGCCCCCGGGCATCCGAACGAGCTGGCGCCGGGCAAGCGTCCGTTCCACACGATCATTCCGGGGTTCCTCAGCCGCGACGGACGCCCCCTCGGCCCGTTCGGCGTCATGGGCGGCTCCGTGCAGGCCCAGGCGCACCTTCAGGTCGTGGTCGACACGGTCGATGCCGGCGACGACCCGCAGACCGCCCTCGGACGCCCCCGCTGGCGCTGGGAATCCGGACGCCGCGTCCTGCTCGAACCGACCGTCGACCCGGCCGTCGCCGAGGGCCTGCGCGCCCGCGGCCACGACGTCGCGATCGCCGACCCGCTGAACTTCGGACGCGGCCAGATCATCTGGTCGCTCGCCGACGGCGTCCTCGTCGCCGGCAGCGAGCCGAGAGCGGACGCCTACCCGCTGGGCTGGTAGGCGTCCGCCCC
>NZ_JBDHZL010000023.1:0-33752 GCF_039811905.1 Nigerium sp.
CCGGGTCGCGGTGGTGCCCCGGGCGGCCCGACGGGCCCGATCGGCGGCGGTCGCGGTGGCCGTGGCGGCCGTGGCGGTTCCGGCACGCAGGGCGCCTTCGGGCGTCCGGGCGGGCAGTCGCGGCGCGGTCGCAAGAGCAAGAAGCAGCGCCGTCAAGAGTTCGACCAGATGGAGGCGCCGACGATCGGTGGCGTCCGCATCCGGCACGGCAACGGCGAGACCGTTCGCCTGCGCCGCGGGGCGTCCCTGACGGATCTCGCCGAGAAGATCGGCGTCGATCCGGCCAGCCTCGTGCAGGTGCTGTTCAACCTGGGCGAGATGGTGAACGCGACCCAGTCGGTCGCCGACGACACCCTGCAGGTGCTGGGTGCCGAGCTCAACTACAACATCGAGGTCGTCTCCCCGGAGGACGAGGACCGCGAGTTGCTGGAGAGCTTCGACATCGAGTTCGGCGAAGACGAGGGCGACGAGGAAGACCTGGAGTCCCGCCCGCCGGCCGTCACGGTCATGGGCCACGTCGACCACGGCAAGACGAAGCTGCTGGACGCGGTCCGGCACTCGAACGTCGTGGCGAAGGAGGCCGGCGGCATCACGCAGGCCATCGGCGCCTACCAGGTCGAGACCGAGGTCGAGGGCGAAGAGCGCGCGATCACGTTCATCGACACCCCGGGTCACGAGGCGTTCACCGCCATGCGTGCCCGTGGTGCGAAGTCGACCGACATCGCGGTGCTCGTGGTGGCGGCCGACGACGGCGTGATGCCGCAGACGATCGAGGCGTTGAACCACGCGAAGGCGGCCGACGTGCCGATCGTCGTGGCGGTCAACAAGATCGACAAGCCCGGCGCCGACCCGGCGAAGGTCCGCGGGCAGCTCACCGAGTACGGGCTGGTGCCCGAGGAGTACGGCGGCGACACCATGTTCGTCGACGTGTCCGCGGTGACGCACGAGGGCCTCGAGCGGCTGCTGGAGGCGATCGTCCTGACGGCCGACGCGTCCCTCGATCTGCGCGCGAACCCCGACATGCCCGCCCAGGGCGTGGCGATCGAGGCGCACCTCGACAAGGGCCGTGGCCCGGTCGCGACCGTCCTCGTTCACCGCGGCACCCTGCACACGGGCGACTCGATCGTCGCCGGCTCGGCCCACGGCCGCGTCCGCGCGATGATCAACGACCGGGGCGAAACCGTCGACGAGGCTCCGCCGTCCATGCCGGTGCAGGTGCTCGGCCTGACGTCCGTTCCGGGCGCCGGCGACAACTTCCTCGTGGTGGACGACGACCGGATGGCCCGGCAGATCGCCGACAAGCGGGAGGCGCGCCAGCGCGCCGCCATGCTCGCGAAGTCGACGCGCCGTAAGACGCTGGACGAGATCTTCGCCCAGCTCGAGAAGGGCGAGACGCAGGAGCTCAACCTCATCCTCAAGGGCGATTCGGCCGGCTCGGTCGAGGCGCTGGAGGACGCGCTGCTCGGCATCGAGGTCAGCGACGAGGTGGATCTGCGGATCATCGACCGCGGCGTCGGCGCGATCACCGAGACGAACGTCACCCTCGCGGCGGCGTCCAACGCGGTCATCATCGGCTACAACGTCCGAGCCCAGGGCAAGGCCACACAGCTGGCCGACGCCGAGGGCGTCGACATCCGCTACTACTCGATCATCTACCAGGCGATCGACGACGTGGAGGCCGCGCTCAAGGGCATGCTCAAGCCCGTGTTCGAGGAGCACGTGCTGGGCGAGGCGGAGATCCGCGAGATCTTCCGCAGCTCCAAGTTCGGCAACATCGCCGGCTGTCTCGTCATGGACGGCCTGATCCGCCGCAACGCGAAGGCTCGCCTGCTGCGTGACGGCGTGGTCGTGACCGACACGTCCATCGCGTCGCTGCGGCGCGAGAAGGACGACGTCACCGAGGTGCGCGAGGGGTACGAGTGCGGCATGACGCTCGCGAACTTCTCCGACATCAAGACCGGCGACGTCATCCAGACGTACGAGATGGTCGAGAAGCCGCGCGACTAGGAGGAACGCATGGGTAACCCCCGCTACATCAAGGTCGCCGAGCAGATCAAGGTGATCGTGGCGGACATGCTCGAACGGCGGATCAAGGATCCGCGGCTCGGGTTCGTCACGATCACCGACGTCCGGCTCACCGGCGACGGGCGCGAGGCGACCGTGTTCTACACGGTCATGCCGACCTCACCCGAGAACGCGGCGCAGGAGGTCGCGGGCACGGCCGCCGCGCTGCGCTCGGCGACCGGCCTGATCCGCTCGACGGTCGGCAAGCAGCTCGGCATGAAGTTCACGCCGACGATCCAGTTCGCGCTGGACGCCGTGCCCGAGTCCGCCGCCGAGATCGAGGCGCTGCTCGCCAAGGCTCGCCAGTCGGACGCCGACGTGGCCGCCCAGGCCGCGCAGGCGTCCCACGCCGGGGAGGCCGATCCGTACCGCAAGCGCGAGGACGAGGAGGGGGACGCGGGGTAGCCGCGCGGCGACCCGCACCCCATGGACACCTCCGGACTCCTCATCGTCGACAAGCCCGCGGGCATCACCTCTCACCAGGTGGTCTCGCGGGCTCGTCGCGCGTTGGGCCAAAAGAAGATCGGGCACGCCGGCACGCTCGACCCGATGGCGACCGGCGTCCTGCTGCTCGGCGTCGGCAAGGGGACGCGCCTGCTCACCCACCTCACCCTCGCCGACAAGGCGTACGACGCGACGATCAGGTTGGGGCAGGCGACGATCACCGACGACGCCGAGGGCGAGATCACGGACGCCGCCGGTGCGGCCGGCCTCACGGCGGCCGCCGTCTCGGACGCCGTCGGGGCCTACCGAGGCGCGATCGTCCAGGTGCCGTCGGCGGTCTCGGCGATCAAGGTGGGCGGCCAGCGCTCGTACGCCCGCGTCCGGAAGGGCGAGGCGGTGGAGCTGGCCGGGCGTCCGGTGACGGTGTCGCGGTTCGACGTGCTGGGCGTCCGGGAGGCGGAGGCCGACGGGGTGCCGGTGCTCGACGTCGACGTCACGGTCGAGTGCAGCTCGGGCACCTACATCCGGGCGCTGGCCCGGGATCTCGGTCGGGACCTGGGCACCGGCGGCCACCTCACCGCCCTCCGGCGCACCCGCGTCGGCCCGTTCACGCTGGCCGACGCCACCTGGGACGCCGTGTTCGGCGACCTCGCTCCCGGCCAGCGGGTGCCGCTCGACCTGACCTCGTTGGCGGACGCGGCGCGCGCCTGCCTCCCCGTCGTCGAGGTGGACGCCGCCCGCGCCGCCGACGTGGCGGTGGGGCGTCCGCTGGACGTCGGCGTCCCCGAGGACCCGACGGGGATCATCGCCGACGGCCGTCTGATCGCCCTGTACCGACCCGCCGCGGCGGGGAGCGTCCCCGTGGCCGTGCTGATCTGATCCCTGCTGATCTGATCCCTGCTGATCTGATCCCTGCTGATCTGAGCCGTGTGGCTCGGCGCCGCCGGGCGAACCGTGTCCCCGGTGGGCACGCCGACCCGCCGCCGGCGCCCGCGGAGCACCCCTCCGCTACGCTGACGCGCGAGGAGGCAGGGTGAGCGAGCGGCATACGGGGCGGGGCAGTGCGAGCGACCAGCAGGAGCGGCGGCTGATGATCGCCGAGCGGGTGGTGACCCGCGGCACCGTGACCGTCGACGAGCTCGCCAGCGCCGCCGGAGTCTCGGCGATGACGATCTACCGCGACGTCGCCGCGCTCGAGGAGGCCGGCATCGTCCAGCGCGGCCGCGGCACGGTCTCGGCCATGGCGACGGGGCTGCACGAGGCGTCCGCGTCGTTCCGGCTCGACCAGAACGTCGCGCTGAAGCAGGCGCTCGGCCACGCGGTCGCCCAGCGCATCAACCCCGGCATGGCGCTCATGCTCGACGATTCGACCTCCGGCGTCTGGACCCTGCGCGCGCTCGACGTCACGCCCCTGACGGTGATCACGAACTCGCTGCTCGTCGCGCGCGAGGTGGGCCACAGCAGCGGCGTCCGGCTGATCGTGGCCGGCGGCACCTACCAGCCGTGGGCCGAATCGCTCATGGGGTCGGCGACGGTCGCGCAGCTCGGCGAGCTGCGCGCGGACGTCGCGATCCTGTCGGCGTCCGGCATTGCGGACGGCCGCTGCTTCCACCCGCACGAGGACGCCTCGCAGATCAAGCGGCAGATGATGGCCTCGGCCCGGCGCCGGTTCCTCATCCTCGACCACACCAAGTTCGCGCGCCGCGCGCTGTATTCGTTCGCCGCGCTCACCGAGTTCGACACGGTGTTCACCGACGACGGCGTCGATGAGAATATGCGCCGCGCCCTGACCGAAACGGGCGTCCCGTTAGAGGTAGTCAGCGCCGCGAAGGCGTCCTAGGCTCGCACACCAGGGGCGTGGCGACGCCGCGTCCGGGCCAGCATTGGTCACACAAACTATGGTGGATCTATCACTGAACGTGATACTTTCATCACAATCCGTGTGAAGAAGCATCGTCGCCGATGCGGAAGGGAACGCCATGGGTCTGCGAGTCGTCGTCGCCGCCGACATTGCCGGGTACGACTACAAGGAAGCCATCAAGAAAGATCTCGAGGCCGACGAGCGCGTCGACGAGGTCATCGACGTCGGGGTCGGCGCGAAGGAAGACATCGACTACCCGCACGTCAGCGTCAAGGGCGCCAAGATCATCGCGGCGGGGGACGCCGATCGCGGGGTCTTCATCTGCGGCACCGGCATGGGCATGGCCATCGCGGCGAACAAGGTGAAGGGCATCCGGGCGTCCACGGCGCACGACAGCTTCTCCGCCGAGCGCCTCGTGCTCTCCAACAACGGCCAGGTGCTCTGCATGGGCCAGCGCGTGATCGGCGTCGAGTTGGCCCGCCGCCTGGCGAAGGAGTTCCTCGGCTACGCGTTCGACACCACCTCGCATTCCGCGCCCAAAGTCGCCGCCCTGGACGCCTACGACGAGCGACAGGACGCCGACGAGGTCGTCTCGTCCTGCGAGTGAAGCCGCGATGACCGACCTCGACATCCTGCGGGGCCCCGAGGGGTTCTACGACGCCTACATCTTCGACATGGACGGCACGATCTACCTCGGCGACCACCTCCTGCCGGGCGCGGCCCGCATGATCAAGGAGTTGCGCCGGCGGGAGATCCCCGTGCGGTTCCTGTCGAACAATCCGACGAAGGATCCCGAGCAGTACCAACAGAAGCTGCTCAAGCTCGGCCTGCCGACCGACCTGGAGGACATCGCGAACACGGTCGTCACGACCACGCGGTGGCTGAAGGCGAACCATCCGGACGCCGTCGTCTTCCCCATCAGCGAGGAGCCGCTCAAGCGCGCCTTCGCGAAGGCGGGCATCGCGATGAGCGAGAACCCCGAGGAGATCGACATCGTCGTCGCCTCGTACGACCGGACGTTCGAGTACCGCAAGCTGCAGATCGCGTTCGACGCCATCTGGTTCCACAAGCGGGCGTTCCTCATCCAGACGAACCCCGACCGCTTCTGCCCGTTCCCGGGCGGGCGCGGCGAGCCCGACTGCGCGGCGATCGTCGCGGCGATCGAGGCCTGCACCGGCACCAAGTGCCGCCTGAACCTCGGCAAGCCCGACCCGATCATGCTGCACGCCGCCCTGGCGGGGCTGGACGTCGAGCCCGAGCGGGCCGTCATGGTCGGCGACCGGCTGCAGACCGACATTCAGATGGCGCTCGACACGAACATGGTCTCGGCGCTCGTGCTCACGGGCGAGGCCACGGCCGACGACGTGCGCGCCCTCGACCCGGCGCACAACCCCACCTACGTCATGGACCGCATCGACCGGCTCATCCCCGCCTCGGCGTGGACCGAGCTCGGCTGGACCGCTGACGACGACTCCTAGGGCACCCTCAGCCCACCCCGCCTCCCGGCCAACCGGCCGGGAGGCGTCCGATGAAGGAAACGCCCAGCGCGCGGACGCGGCGGGCAGGCAGGGACGCAGCGAGGCGTCCGGAAGGAACGACAATCATGGCCGAAGACCAGTACGTACTCGGAATCGACTACGGCACCGAGAGCTGCCGCGTGGTGATCGTGGACCTGAAGGGGAACCCGATCACGTTCGCGGCGACGCCGTACCAGACGTCCCATCCGCGGGCCGGGTGGGCCGAGCAAGACCCGAAGCAGTGGTGGGAGGCGCTGCAGGCGTCCGCGCACCTGGCGCTGCGCAACGCGGGCATCAGCCCGGCGCAGATCGTGGGCATCAGCTACGACGCGACGACGATGACGGTCGTCGCGATGGACGCCAAGGGTGAGGAGATCCGCCCGGCGATCATGTGGATGGACGTCCGCGCGACCAAGCAGTCCGCGCGGGCGGAGACGTCCGACTCGGTCGCCCGCCTCTACAACGGCAACGGGACGGCCCCGGCGACCGCCGAATGGTACCCGTTCAAGGCGGCCTGGCTGCGCGAGAACGAGCCCGAGACCTACCAGCGGGCGGCCCACCTCGTCGACGCGCCCGACTGGCTCACCTACAAGCTGACCGGCGAGTGGACCGTGAACATCAACTCCGCCGCCCTGCGCATGTACTACAACCGCGACCAGGGCGGCTGGCCGGTGGACTTCTACGAGCACATCGGCTGCGGGGACGCCTTCGACAAGATCCCCGAGCGCGTGCTCGACCTCGGGACGCCGGTGGGCGGCCTGTCCACGATCGCGGCCCAGCTGCTCGGCCTGCGTCCGGGGATCCCGGTCGCCCAGGGCCCCGCGGACGCCTGGGCCGGCCAGATCGGCCTCGGCGTCGTCCAGCCGGGCAAGATGGCCCTCATCACCGGCAGCTCGCACGTGTTCACGGGCCAGAGCGACAAGCCGATCCACGGAAAGGGCTTCTTCGGCGCCTACACCGACGGGGTCATGCCCGGCCAGTACACGGTCGAGGGCGGCCAGGTCTCGACGGGCTCGGTCATGAAGTGGTTCAAGGACAACTTCGCCCGCGACGTCGTCCAGGCGGCCGAGCGCACGGGCCTGAACGTCTACGACATCCTCAACGACCAGAGCCGTCACCTGCCGCCGGGCGCGGACGGACTCATCGTCAACGAGTACTTCCAGGGCAACCGGACGCCGTACACTGACTCCAAGGCGCGCGGCATCATCTGGGGCCTGTCGCTGCACCACGGGCCCGAGCACCTCTACCGCGCCATCCAGGAGGGCATCTGCTATGGAAACGCCCACAACCTGAAGGCGATGGAGGCCGCCGGACTCGAGGTGACCGAGGTCGTCGCGGCCGGCGGCATGACCAAGAGCCGCGACCTCATCCAGATGCACGCCGACGTGATGAACAAGCCGATCACCCTCACCGAGGTCGGGGACGCCGTCGCGCTCGGCTCGGCGATGATCGCCGCCGTGGGCGCCGGGGTCTACACCGACCTCATCGACGCCGCGAAGAACATGGTGCACGAGATCGACACGATGGAGCCGAACCAGGAGGTGCACGAGCAGTACCAGTTCTACGTCGACAAGTACATCTCCGCCTTCCCGCAGATGGCCGACCTCATCCACGACGTCGTCGACCACGAGGCGGATCGCGCATGAGCGAGCTCATCGAGCGGGCCCTGAAGGACTCCAGCGACACCCGCGTCGCGATCGTCGAGGAGGGCGCGATCGAGAAGGCGGGGACGGTGTTCGCCGAGCTGTTCCCGGGTCGGGCGGCCATCGTCGTCGGCGACGAGCGCACGATGCAGGTCGCGGGGGACCGCGTCCTGCGCATCCTGGCCGCGGCCGGGGTGGAGACCGTGCCGCCGCACGTCTTCCCGGGCGCGCCCGAGCTGTATGCGCAGTACGAGAACTGCGAGCTGCTGCGCGACGCCTTGCGGGACGTGGACGCCATCGCCGTCGCCGTGGGCGGCGGGACGCTGAACGACATCGTGAAGCGGGCGTCCGGGGAGCTGGAGCGCGAGTACCTGCAGATCGGCACGGCGGCGTCCATGGACGGCTTCACGGCCTTCGGGGCGTCCATCGCGCTCGACGGGTTCAAGCAGACGCTCTCGTGCCCGGCCCCGGCCGGGTCGATCTCCGACCTGACGATCATGGCCGAGGCGCCGACCGTGATGACGGCGTCCGGGTATGGCGACCTGCTGGGTAAGGTGCCGGCGGGCGCAGACTGGATGATCGCGGACGCCGTCGGCGTCGAGAAGATCGACCGGGCCGTCTGGGACCTCGTCCAGGGGCCCCTGCGCACGTCGCTGTCGCGGCCGGCCGAGCTGGCCGCGCACGACGTGTCGGCGACGAACGACCTGGCCGAGGGCCTGGTCATGTCGGGGTTGGCGATGCAGGCGCATCAGAGTTCGCGGCCGGCGTCCGGGGCTGAGCATCAGTTCAGCCACCTGTGGGAGATGGAGGGCCACGGCGTCGACATCACCCCGCGGCGGCTCAGCCACGGCTTCAAGGTGGCGGTCGGCTCGGTGGCGATCTCGGCGTTCTACCAGCGGCTCTTCACCAAAGACATCGCGGGGCTCGACACCGACGCGATCGTCGCGCGGTGGCCCAGCAGGGAGGCGATGGAGAGCCGCGTCCGGTCGTTGCACCCCGACCCGAAGCTGGTCGACGAGACCGTCGTGCAGTCGCTGGCGAAGTGGGTCACGCCCGAGCAACTCGCCGAGCGCATCGAGCTGGTCAAGCGCGTGTGGCCCGAGCTGCGCCCGAAGCTCGAAGCCCAACTCATCGGCCCTGACGAGTTGCAGCGGATGCTCCGGGACGCCCAGGCGCCCGCGCACCCGAGCGACATCCAGCTCGCGTGGGGCCGGTTCAAGGACACCTACGTGCGGGCGCAGATGATCCGCAAGCGCTACACGGTGCTCGACCTCGCGCTGGAGCTGGGGCTGCTCGACGAGATCACCGACGAGTTGTTCTCCGCCGACGGATTCTGGGGACGCCAGGAGGGCTGAGCGGCAGGCGTCCGGTGGGCGGCCGCGACGGGCAGGGACCCGTCGCGGCCGCCCTCGCGTTCCGGCCCGGAACGCTCGTCGAAGGCTTGGTAGAGTGCGGGACGGTCCAGGGCGGAAGGCAGGCATGAGCGAATCGGTCGTCGTCATCGGCAACTTCGACGGCGTGCACCCGGGGCACCGCAGGGTGCTGGAGGCGGCCCACCAGGCCGAGCCCACGCTGCCGCTGATCGTGGTCACCTTCTGGCCGCACCCGCTGTCGGTGCTGCGCCCCGGGCACGGGCCGCAGTTGCTCACCCGGCTGGAGGAGCGCATCGCGTTGCTGAAGCAGGCGGGCGCCGACGAGGTGCGCGTGATCGACTTCACGCACGACTTCGCGTCGTGGACGCCGGAGCGCTTCCTCAGCGACGTGATCCGGCCGCTCCACCCGCGTCGGGTCGTGGTGGGGGAGAACTTTCGGTTCGGCCGGGGGGCGTCGGGAACGGTGGAAACGCTGCGCGAGTACGGGCGCGGCCGGTTCGAGGTGACCGCGCTGAGCCTGGTGCAGTTCGAGTCGGAGGATACGTGCTCCACGCTGATCCGGCAGCAGCTGGCCGCCGGCAACGTGCGCCGCGCCGCGGAGCACCTGGGGCGTCCGTTCCGGTTCAGCGGCGTCGTGCAGCAAGGCGACCGCCGCGGGCGCGAGCTGGGCTTCCCGACGGCGAACCTGCCGGTGCCCGCGATCCTCGCGTGCCCGGCCGACGGCGTCTATGCGGGCTGGGTGACCCGGCTCGACGGGCTGGACGCCCACGGCGTCCCGCTGGCCGGGCGTGCGCCGGAGCGCTGGCCGGCCGCGATCTCGGTCGGCACGAACCCCACCTTCGACGGCCTCCAGCGGCGCGTGGAGAGCTACGTGCTCGACCGCACCGACCTCGAGCTGTACGGGGCGCGCATCGCGGTGGACTTCATCGACCACATCCGGGGCCAGGTGAAGTTCAACGCCATCGACGACCTGATCGTCCGCATGCGCGACGACGTCGATCGCTGCCGGACGCTGCTGCGGCAGGAAGCGGCCTAGCGCCGGGCCAAAGGTGCCGTGAGCCTCGCCGAAAGACTGAATAGGTAAGAAGGTCGGGGCACTTTCGAACGATTGCGGGTCCCTCGCGCGGGTGACCATACTGATCCTGTGCGAATCTCGCTGACGACGTGGTTCCCGACGCCCAACGGGGGGCGGCGGGTCGCCGGGCTGTCGTCCCGGCACATCGAAGACGTGGACGCCCTCGGTCGCCGCGTCCTCGCCCAGCATGAGCGGGCGCTCGCCGAGCGCGCCGCCGACCGTCTGGAGGCCCTGCGCGCCGACGGCGTCCGGCTGTGGTCGGTGGAGCCCGCGTCGCGTCCGGGGTGCTGGCGGCTGGGGTTCGCCGACGGCTCGGGCGTGTTGGTGCGCGGCGGGCGTCCGGATGACCTGGCCAGCGCAGGCGACATCCTCCGCGCCGGGGGTGTCATCGCGCAGGTGCCGCTGGAGGGCACTCTCCCGCTCAGCGTGCTGCTGGTCGGCACGCACGTGAGCGCCCGCGTGCAGGTGGTCTGCCTCGCGGACGCTCAGGTTCCGGCGCTGCGGCGCTGACGCCCGGGCACGCCCGGCCGGGCGCCCCGCGCGTTCGTCTCAGGCGGAGATGCGCAGCGACTTGCGGTAGATCGCGTCGTGCCCCTTGACCTCGGTCTCGGTGCCGTCCTCGGCGATCGTGAGGTAGGTGGCGACGCGGTGGTGGCCGGTCGGCGTGTAATCGAGCCCGATGTACATCGGGATGGCGGCCGGGTTCTCGGGGTCGACGCCGAGCTGGATCTCATCGAAGCCGTGCCGGCTGGCGAGCGTCTCCAGGTACTGCGACAGGGCGGCGCCGAGGCCCCGGCGGCGGAACTCCGGATACACCCACAGGTTCTTCATCTCGGGCCGCAGGTCGGTCTCCTCGCGGCAGTCGAGGACGACGTAGCCGCCCAGCTCGCCACCCACGAACCCCACCACCAGGAAGTAGTCGCCCTGCTCCTGCAACTCGAAGTGCTTCTCGGCGAAACTCGCGTCGGGGTTGGGTTCGCGATGCGCGAGGGCCTCAGCGTCATCGGCGTTGGCCAACCGCACGTCGATGGAGGTCTTGGGGGTGTTCTGCTGGCTCATGGGCCCTCCTCGTTGCGATCATGTTTCGGCATCAGTGTGTCCTAGGCCCCCCTTTCTCAACAAGGTGGTCCGCCCCTCGGGCACCGCCCGCGCGGGGCCGCCGGATTGCGCTGCGGCCCCCGCGGGAGTACCGGGTAGCCTCGGGGGAGTTCTGTTGCCCGCACATCCCGCTGGAGGAACCCATGCGCGTCCTGCCCCGTCTCTGCCTCGCGGCCGTCGCCGTGCTCGCCGTCGGGTGTACGGCCCCCTCGGGCACGACCCCCGCGCCCGACTCGCCGGCTGCCGGCACCCCGAGCGCGGCCGCACCGACGGCGTCCCCGACGGCCGCAGGCACCGTCGCGAGCGTCGCCCCGGGCCAGGAGGTGGACGCCCACGCCCTGCTGGCGGCCGTCGCGAAGGCGCAGCGGGACGCGAAGACGTCGACGGCGTCCTTCGAGGTGACGAAGGCCGACAAGAGCGTCGTGGCCAGCGGGACGGCGGCTCTCGACTTCGGCGGCGAGACGACCCGCATGTACGCGAAGGGCACGCAGCAGGGCGGCGTCGAGGTGATGATCGACGGCGCGACCGCCTACGTGAAGGCCGGCGAGCTCACGCAGGGCAAGTGGCTGAAGGGGTCGCTGAGCAGCGTCCCGGAGGCCGTGCGCGACGTGCAGCAGTCCTATGACGCGGCGGCGCTGCAGGGCGGCGTCGACAAGGCGGTGTTCCGGGGCGAGGAGACCGTCGAAGGAGTTCGGGCGCGCCACTACACGCTGACCGGGTCGGGCCGCACCCAGGAGTTGTGGGTCGGGCCTGACTACCGGCCCGTCCGTTCGCAGTGGCCCGAGAGCGAAGGCACCTTCACGACGACATTCTCCGGCTACGGCCGGCCCGTGACGATCCCGACGCCGCCGGCGTCCGAGGTCGTGCAACTGCCGGGCTGACGAGAGGACGCCCGCCGATCGGCGGGCCTGAGGACGCCACAGGGGCGGGTCCGCACGGACCCGCCCCTGTGTGTAATCCGGCGCTGTCTCAGACGAGCGTCTTGAGGTTCGCGATGACGTCGGCGACGGCCTGCTGGGCCGAGCCGTACAGCATCGAGGTGTTGTCGGCGTAGAACAGCAGGTTCTCGACGCCGGAGTAGCCCTTGCCACGGCCGCGCTTGATGACGATGGCCTGGTGCGCCTGGTCGGCGTTCAGGATCGGCATGCCGTAGATCGGCGAACTCTTGTCGCTGCGCGCCGCCGGGTTCACGACGTCGTTGGCCCCGATCACGAGGGCGACGTCGGTCTGGCTGAACTCGTCGTTGATCTCCTCGAGGTCGTAGATCATGTCGTACGGGACGCCGGCCTCGGCCAGCAGCACGTTCATGTGACCGGGCATGCGGCCCGCCACCGGGTGGATGGCGAACTTCACCTCGACGCCGGCGTCCTCCAGCAGCTTGGTCATCTCCCAGACCTTGTGCTGCGCGCCGGCGACGGCCATGCCATAGCCCGGGATGATGACGACCTTCTCGGCGTAGCGCATGGCCGCGGCGGCGTCCATGGCGCTCATCTCCTTCATCGAGCCCTCGACCTCGGCCGCGCCCTCCTGGGCCTCGCCGGTGAGCGGGGTGAAGATGACGTTCTTGATGGGCCGGTTCATGGCCTTGGCCATGAGCTGGGTGAGCAGCGTGCCGGAGGCACCGACGACGATGCCGGCGATGATGAGTGCCGGGTTGCCGAGAACGTAGCCCTCGAAGCCGACCGCCAGGCCGGTGAAGGCGTTCAGCAGCGAGATGACGACCGGCATGTCGGCCCCGCCGATGGGGGAGACGACGATGACGCCGAGCAGCAGCGAGATCAGGAAGAACAGCACGACCGCCACCCCGTTGCCGGTGGCGATGACGATGATCGCGAGGATCAGGGTCACGGCGGCGAGGCCGATGTTCGTGAGGTTCTGGCCCGGCAGGCGCAGGGCCTTCTTCATGATGCCCTGCAGCTTCAGGAACGCGACGACCGAGCCGGAGAACGCGACACAGCCGATCAGCGCGCCGAGGGTCGCCATGATGGCCACCACCGGACGATCGATGTGCCCGCCCGCGAACTCCATCGCGGCGATGAGCGCGGCCGCGCCGCCGCCCATGCCGTTGTAGACCGCCACCATCTGAGGCATGTCGGTCATCTTCACGACCTTGCCGAGCCAGGCTGCGACGCCGCCGCCGATCGCCATGGCCAGCACCATGAGGATCAGGTTCTGCGTGCCCGGAATGAGCAGTGTCGTGACGGTGGCGACGAGCATGCCGACGCCCGCCCACATGATGCCGCGCTTGGCGGTGACGGGCGAGCTCATGGCCTTCAGGCCGAGGATGAACAGGACGGCGACGATGAGGTACACGCCGTTGACAAGAACGAAAGCCATGATCAGTTCTCACCCTCGCTCTTCGCAGCGACCTGCTTCTTCTTGGACGCGAACATGCCCAGCATGCGGTCGGTCACGACGTAGCCGCCGGCGGCGTTCGCGGCGCCGAGCAGCACGGCGAGGAACCCGAGCGTGATCTGCAGCGGCCCTTGCGCGTTGCCGAGGGCGAACATCGCGCCGACGAGCACGACGCCGTGGACGAAGTTGGAGCCCGACATGAGGGGCGTGTGCAGGATCACCGGGACCCTGGAGATGACCTCGTAGCCGACGAACGCCGCCAGCACGAAGATGTAGAGGTAGAGCAGATCGATCATGCCTGAGGCTCCTGGTCGGTGGTCGGGAGGGGCTGGACGGCCGTGGCGTCCACAGCGGGCGCCGGCTGCACGTCGGTGGGCGCCTGGTCGGCGAGCGGATCCGCCGCGCGGACCGCGACGGTCTGGAGGCCCAGGACCTTGCCGACGCTCTGGTGGGCGACGTACCCGCCGTGCGTGAGCGCCGTGCCGCGGATCACCTCGTCGGACCAGTCGATGACCAGTTCGCCGTCCGTGATCATGGGCGCGGTGAAGTTGTACAGGTTGCGGCTGAACATCTCCGAGGTGTGCACGGGCATGCGGGCCGGCAGGTTCACCGGGCCGACGACGTGGGCCGGGCCGACGCGCATCTCCTTGCCCGCGACCGTCCCCTCGACGTTGCCGCCGGTCTCGGCCGCCATGTCGACCACGACGCTGCCCGGGCGCATCCCGTCCAGCATGGCGCGGGTCACGATCACCGGGGCCTTCTTGCCCGGCACCGCGGCCGTCGTGATCAGCACGTCCGTCTTCCCGATCGCCTTCGCCAGGGCCGCGGCCTGTTGGGCCTTCTCGTCGTCGGTGAGCTCGCGGGCGTAACCGCCGGTGCCCGCCGCGCTGACGCCCGTGTCGACGAACTTGGCGCCGAGCGACTCGACCTGCTCGCGCGTCTCCGGACGCACGTCGTAACCCTCCACGATCGCACCCAGCCGCTTGGCCGTCGCGATCGCCTGGAGGCCGGCCACGCCGGCGCCGACGACGAGCACGCGCGCGGGCCGGATCGTGCCCGCCGCGTACGTCAGCATCGGGAAGAACTTGGGCGACCGCGTGGCGCCGATCAGCGCGCACTGGTAGCCGGACGCCGCCCCCTGGGAACTCAGAATGTCCATGCTCTGCGCCCGCGAGATGCGGGGGAGCAACTCCATGGCGAACGCGGTCACGCCCTGCTGGGCGAGCCGGGAGGCGTGCTCGGCGCTGCTGTACGGGGCGAGCAGACCCATCAGGATCTGCCCGGGCCGCAACTGCGCCTCAGCCTCGGGTGTCAGGTTGCCGATGGTCCACACGATCTGCGCCGCCGAGATCACCTCGGCGGTCGAATCGACCCACGTGACCGCTAGATCGTCCTCGAGGAGGAACGCGCCCTGAGTGGCGCCTCGCTCCACCACGAGTTGGACGCCGAGGGCGTCCAACTTCTTGACGACGTCGGGCACGATCGGTGTCCGGGTCTCCGCAGGGTCGGCGTTCGCGGGGACGCCGATCACAACAGTCATGCCTCACTCCTTCGTTGACGACCGCGCCGGGCGTGGCCGACACCGAACTGGTGGCGGTGCCGGGTCCCGGCGACACTCTCCGGCCACCCTAGCGTTGCGGGGTCGTCGAAGCCGGTCTTCCCTCTATTCGGGTGCTGCCCGCGCTCGTCGCAGACCGCGGGCAGCTTCCGTCAGGCCTTGTGCCTGGCGTAGTTCCTCGCGTCGTCCGGAAGCCCACGCTCGTCGGCGCCGTAGAGCCTGCCCGTGTAGTGAGGTTTGACGAAGTTGTCGTTGGTGAGAATCGCGTCGATCTGCTCGCCGGTGAGCAGCCCCATCTCGATGGCCACCTCGCGCACCGACTTGCCAGTGCGGGCGCATTCCTTGCCGATGAGATCGCCGTTGTGGTGCCCGATCACGTCATTGAGGTACGTGACGATGCCGATGGACTTCATCACGAATTCGCGGCAGCGCTCCTCGTTGGCCGTGATGCCCTCGACGCAGCGCGTGCGGAGGGTGTCGCAGGCGTTGATGAGCAGTTGGACCGACTCGAACATCGCCTGGGAGAGCGCCGGCTCCATGACGTTGAGTTCGAGTTGGCCGGCCTCCGCCGCGAAGCACACCGTGACGTCGTTGCCGAACACCTTGAAGCAGACCTGGTTGACCACTTCGGGGATGACCGGGTTGACCTTCGCGGGCATGATCGACGAGCCGGCCTGCATCTGCGGCAGGTTGATCTCGTTGAGGCCCGCGCGCGGCCCGCTGGAGAGCAGGCGCAGGTCGTTGCAGATCTTGGACAGCTTCGCCGCCAGACGCTTGACGGTCGAGTGGACGGCGATGTAAGCGCCGTTGTCGTAGCTGGATTCCAGCAGGTCGGGGGAGGGCGTCAGGTGGTAGCCCGTCACCTCCGCGAGCTTGGCCGCGGCGATCTCGGGGTAGCCCTCGGGAGTGTTGAGGCCGGTGCCGATCGCGGTGCCGCCGAGGTTGACCTCGAGGAGGAGCGCCGCCGAGATGCGCAGGCGCTTGATCTCCTCCTCCAGGTTGTTCGCGTACCCGTGGAATTCGGCGCCCAGGGTCATGGGCACGGCGTCCTGCAACTGGGTGCGGCCCATCTTCAGCACGTCGCTGAACTCGTCGCCCTTCGCGGCGAAGCTGGCGACGAGGTCTTTGACGGCGCGGCCCAACTCACGGATGAGCGTGTAGACGGCGAGCCGGAATCCGGTGGGGTACGCGTCGTTGGTCGACTGGGACTTGTTGACGTGGTCGTTGGGGTTGATGACGTCGTAACGACCCTTGGGGTAGCCGATGAGTTCCAAGGCGAGGTTGGCGACGACCTCGTTGGTGTTCATGTTGATCGACGTGCCGGCGCCGCCCTGGAAGGCGTCGGTGGGGAACTGGTCCATGCAGCGCCCCTTGACGAGGATTTCGTCGCACGCGGCGACGATCACGTCGGCGAGATCGCCAGGAATCGTGTGGAGTTCCTTGTTGGCGAGGGCCGATGCCTTCTTCACTTGAACCATGCCTCGGATGAACTCGGGCTGTTCGTTCATGCTCCGGCCGGAGATCTGAAAGTTCTCCAAAGCTCGGAGGGCGTGGATTCCGTAGTACTTGTCGTCGGGAACTTCGCGTTGCCCGAGAAGGTCTTCTTCGACCCGAGTGCCCATTAGTTCGCTCCTAGCGCTGCACGGTGACGACCGCCCCCGGTTCCCGCGGGGGCGTCGCTGCACCATGCGGTCGGACCGGTAGGACCGGTTGCTATCATGAGACCACTCCGGCCCACTCGTGTCAAAGTCGTCTCGGCCCATTGCATCGGTCATAGGCCCATGGCAAGGGTGTTTGCCGGGCTGCGCGGAGTTCGTCGTCGAGGGTAGGGTCGGTTCATCTCTGGTCGGACCAGCAGTGGATCGCCATCAAGCAGAGGGGTTCGGGTATGGGTGCGTCGGGGGTCGGCGGGGTGCGCAAGTCCGATCTTCTGGCGCGCGAGTTCCAAGGCCGGATCGCCGAGGGAGCGTGGCCAGCCGGCTCGAAGCTCCCCTCGGAGCGCGAGTTGGCGCGTGCCTTCTCGGTCGGCAGGGCCGCGGTGCGCGAGGCGCTCAAGGTGCTGCAGCTCGCGGGGGATATCGAGACGCGGCTGGGTGAGGGGAGCTTCGTCGTCGAGGCCCGCAGGGGGGCGGATCGCGGTGTCGAACTCGTCGCCGGGCAGACCATCATGGAGGGGCTGGAGGCGCGTCAGGCGCTGGAGATCGCCTCCGGCGTCCTGGCCATGCGTCGTGCCAGCAGGTCCGACCGCCTCAAGATCAGGGCCGTCATCGCCGAGATGGAGGAGGCCCTGGGGGGCGATGACCACCAGTGGTACCTGAGTTGCACCTTCGACCTGCACGAGCTCATCGCCAAGGCGTCCCACAACGAGTTCCTCATGCGGACCACCGACGAATACGTGGCACCGATGCGCCGCGACGAATGGCTTCTCAGCGTGAACTACGACCCCGACGTGGCGGCCCGTTCGCTCGCACTGCACCGGGGGATCGTCGCGGCGTTGCTGGACGGAGACGAAGGGGGCTTCGTGCGCGCCGTCTGCGAGCACTACGAGGATTACCCGCCGTTGCGTCACCGGGGCGTCGAGGGCGCCCCGGTCGTTCCGGAGGGCTGAACTCGGCGCGTGCGCGCCCAGCCGTGACGGCGAGGGCGAGGCGGGGCCGGAAGGGGCGTCCGGTCCCCGCCGATTTCCGCCAGCACTGAGGGCACGGTAGAGTATTCAACTGCCGTCACGACGGCCGCGGACGCCCAAGAGCTCCCGCGGCGGTTCAACCGCCGGGCCCGCCGGGTCAGGGAGCGCCGCGCAACGGGAAACCGAGAGGAGAGCAGTTCGTCATGGACGCTGCCGAGAAGAAGAAGATTATCGAAGAGTACGCGACCGTTCCTGGGGATACGGGCTCTCCCGACGTCCAGGTGGCGCTGCTGACCAAGCGCATCGCGCACCTGACCGAGCACCTGAAGGAGCACAAGGGCGACCATCACAGCCGTCGCGGGCTGATGCTGATGGTCGGCCAGCGCCGTCGGCTGCTGAACTACATCGCCCAGCAGGATGTCGAGCACTACCGCTCGCTGATCGCCCGGCTGGGGCTGCGCCGGTGACATCCGGCTCGTGCTGAGGGAGTGGCCTTCGAAGGCCGCTCCCTCGTCGTACGTCCGGAGGTCTCCGCAACCGCGCCGCCGCGCAGCGCGGCGGCTCCGAACTCGCCCCCCTCGTCGCTAGCGTCGGGGTGGGTCGCGCACAACTGCACAACCGAACGTCGACCTCTGCCCGACCGTGGTGTCGGTCCTCGGTAGTGGCTCTCGGGCCGGCCGCACCAGCGGCGTCCCGTGGGCCTCGATCGAAGACCGCGTCAGGTCCGGCGGGGGCGACTCCCCCAACGAAAGGACACTTCCATGGCTATGGAGGGACCCGATCTCCATTACACCGAGGCCGTCATCGACAACGGCAGCTACGGCAAGCACGTCGTCCGCTTCGAGTCGGGCCTGCTGGCCCGCCAGGCGAACGGCTCCGCGGCCGTCTACCTGGACGGCGACACGATGCTGCTGTCGGCGACGACCGCCCAGAACAACCCCCGCGACGCGATCGACTTCTTCCCGCTGACGGTCGACGTCGAAGAGCGCATGTACGCCGCGGGCCGCATCCCCGGCTCGTTCTTCCGGCGTGAGGGGCGCCCGAGCGAGGGCGCGATCCTCGCCGCGCGGCTCACCGACCGCCCGCTGCGCCCCTGCTTCGTCAAGGGGCTGCGCAACGAGGTCCAGGTCGTCATCACGGTGATGGCGCTGAACCCGAACGTCCGCTACGACGTGCTCGCGATCAACGCGGGGTCGGCGTCCACGACGCTGGCGGGCCTGCCGTTCTCCGGCCCGGTCGGCGGCCTGCGCATCGCCCTCATCGGCGACCAGTGGGTGGCGTTCCCGACGGTCGAGCAGAGCGCCGACGCGACGTTCGAGATGGCCATCGCGGGCCGCGTCCTGCCCGACGGGGACGTCGCGATCATGATGGTCGAGGCCGAGTCGACCGAGCGCACGTGGAATCTCGTGAAGTCGGGCCGCCAGGCTCCGACGGAGGAGGTCGTGGCGCAGGGCCTCGAGGCGGCCAAGCCGTTCATCAAGGCGCTGTGCGACGCGCAGGTCGAGCTGTCGCAGATGCTGCCGAAGGCCACCAGCGCCTTCCCGGTGTTCAAGGACTACGAGCCCGACGTCTTCGAGGCCGTCGAGCGCGCCGGCGCCGAGCGTCTCGGCATCGTGATGAGCATCGCGGGCAAGCAGGAGCGCGAGACGTCCACCGAGTCGCTGCTCGCCGAGCTGCACAGCGAGCTCGACGGCCAGTTCGCGGGCCGCGAGAAGGAGATCACCGGTGCGTTCCGCGCGTTGACGAAGAAGGTCGTCCGCCGCAAGACGCTCACCGAGCAGGTGCGCATCGACGGCCGCGGCGTCCGTGACATCCGGACGCTGTCGGCGGAGGTCGGCGTCCTGCCGCGCGTCCACGGCTCGGCGCTGTTCATGCGCGGCGAGACCCAGATTCTGGGTGTCAGCACGCTGAACATGCTCGACATGGAGCAGAAGCTCGACACGCTCTCGCCGGAGACGACGAAGCGGTACATGCACAACTACAACTTCCCGCCGTACTCCACGGGCGAGACCGGCCGCGTCGGGTCGCCGAAGCGGCGCGAGATCGGCCACGGCGCGCTCGCCGAGCGCGCGCTGCTGCCGGTGCTGCCGACGCGCGAGGAGTTCCCCTACGCGATCCGGCAGGTGTCGGAGGCGCTCGGCTCGAACGGCTCGACCTCGATGGGCTCGGTCTGCGCGTCCACGCTGTCGCTGCTGAACGCGGGCGTCCCGCTGAAGGCGCCGGTCGCGGGCATCGCCATGGGCCTCATGAGCGAGGACATCGACGGTGAGACCCACTACGTCGCGCTCACCGACATCCTGGGCGCCGAGGACGCCATGGGCGACATGGACTTCAAGGTGGCCGGCACGCGTGACTTCGTCACCGCGCTGCAGCTCGACACGAAGCTCGACGGCATCCCGGCGTCGGTGCTCGGCGGTGCGCTGCTGCAGGCCCGCGAGGCCCGGCTGACGCTGCTCGACGTGATGGGCGAGGCCATCGACGTGCCCGACGAGATGAGCCCGTTCGCGCCGCGCATCATCACCGTGAAGATCCCGGTCGACAAGATCGGCGAGGTGATCGGGCCCAAGGGCAAGGTCATCAACCAGATTCAGGACGACACGGGCGCGAACCTCTCGGTCGAGGAGGACGGCACGATCTACATCGGCGCCGACAACGGGGAGGCCGCCGAGGCGGCCCGCGCGATGGTGAACGCCATCGCCAACCCGACCATGCCCGAGAAGGGCGAGCGCTACCTGGGCACGATCGTGAAGATCATGCCGTTCGGTGCGTTCGTCTCGCTGCTGCCCGGCAAGGACGGCCTGCTCCACATCAGCAAGCTGCGCGGCCTCAACGGCGGCCAGCGCGTCGAGAATGTGGAGGACGTGGTGAGCGTCGGCCAGAAGTTGCAGGTCGAGATCACCGAGGTCGACGATCGCGGCAAGCTCTCGCTCGCCCCGGTCGAGGAGGAGAAGGCGGAGAAGTCGGAGGCCCCGGCCAACGCCTGATCGTCCCTCGGACGCCGCACGACGGCCCCGGCACCGCGCAGGTGCCGGGGCCGTCGTCCGTGCGGGGGCGGGCGCCGGCTGCCTAGACTGGCCGCCATGAAGGTTGCCGTGTTCGGAGCGAAAGGGCGCATGGGCGCCACCATCTGCGAGGCCGTCGAGGCGGCCGACGACCTGGAACTCGTCGCCGCGATCGACGCGGGCGACGACCGGACGCCGGCGGCGTCCGCCGACGTGGCGATCGACTTCACCGTCCCCGACGCCGTGATGGGCAACATCGCCTGGTGCATCGAGAACGGCGTCCACGCGGTCGTGGGCACGACCGGGATCGGGCAGGAGCAGTACGACCAGGTCGCGCGCGACCTGGAGGGCAAGCCGACCAACGTCGTGATCGCGTCGAACTACTCGGTCGGCTCGATCCTGATGATGCACTTCGCCGAGCTCGCGGCGCCGTTCTTCGAGTCGGTCGAGGTCATCGAGGCGCACCACCCGAACAAGGTGGACGCGCCCTCCGGCACGGCGAAGACGACGGCCGGCAAGATCGCCGCCGCGCGTCAGGCCGCCGGGCTCGGCCCGGTCCCGGACGCCACCGAGATCGATCCCGGCGGTGCCCGCGGGGCCAGCATCGACGGCGTCCACGTGCACGCCGTCCGGCAGCGGGGGCTGTTCGCGAACCAGGAGGTCCGGTTCGGCAACGAGGGTGAGCAGCTCACGATCGCCGAGAACGGCTTCACGCGGGCGTCCTACATGCCCGGCCTGCTGACGGCCGTCCGCGCGGTGCCCGGCCTGCCGGGCCTCACGATCGGCATCGAGAAGCTGCTGGGCATCGGCGCCTGACGCGCGCGTCGGTGGGGCGTGTGCGCCCTGGGGCGGGCGGTGTCGTCACCCCGCCCCGCCGCGCCCGCCCTCAGCCGAGGATCGTGTGGGGCGAGCGCTCGGCGTCCCGGACGGGCGCCGGGGGCGTCCCGTCGCCGAAGGGACGCCCGCCGAGCGACTCGCGCCCGTGAGGCGTCAGCCAGCCGGAGGGGTCCGGGCCGTCGGGGACGATGCCGAGCGGGTTCAGATCGCGATGAACCACGTAGTAGTGCTGCTTGATCTGCTCGAAGTCGATCGTGTCGCCGAAGCCCGGGGTCTGGAACAGGTCGCGCGCGTACGCCCACAGCACGGGCATCTCGGCCAGCTTGTTCCGGTTGCACTTGAAGTGCCCGTGGTAGACCGCGTCGAACCGGACGAGGGTGGTGAACAGCCGGACGTCCGCCTCGGTGATCGTGTCGCCCATGAGGAACCGGCGTCCGGCCAGCCTCTCCTCGAGCCGGTCGAGCGCCACCCACAGGCGCTCGTAGGCGGCGTCGTACGACTCCTGGGAGCCCGCGAACCCGCACCGGTAGACGCCGTTGTTGACCTCGGTGAAGACCCAGTGCATGAGCTCGTCCATCTCCGGACGCAGCGCCTCGGGGTACAGGTTCGGTGCGCCGTCGCGCTGGAACTCGGTCCACTGCGTGGAGAAGTCCAGCGTGATCTGGTTGAAGTCGTTCGTGACGACGGCCCCGGTCGTCGTGTCCACGATCGCGGGCACGGTGATCCCGCGCGGGTACTCCGGGTCGCGCGCCAGGTAGGCGTCCTTGAGCTTGGGGATGCCGAGCACCGGGTCCACGCCGCCGGGGTCGAGGTCGAAGGTCCAGGAATCCGCGTCGTGCACCGGGCCGGGCATGCCGACGCTGAGGGCGTCCTCCAGGCCGAGTAGCCGCCGGACGATCAGCGTCCGGTTAGCCCAGGGGCACGCCCGCGCGGCGATGAGCCGGTAACGGCCGGGCTCGACCGCGACGGCGTCCGCGCCCTCGGGCACGTCGCGCAGCAGCCGGGTCGGGATGTAGTTCATGTCCCGGCTGAAGCTCTTGCCCTTGGTGGAGTAGTTGCCGCCGCTCGCGTGCTCCGGCCGTTCGCTGTTGTTGCTCATTCAACTAGTTAACCACAGGCACGCCTCAGGGCAAGTCCCCGCGGGGTGGGAAGCGTGCGTGCGGCCCGATCGCCGATGCGCATCAGAACATGTCGACCAGCGCGATGGTCCCGACGGCGAAGACGGCGATCGCCGAGACGACGAGGTACACGGTGAACAGCGAGCCGTCCTTGATGCGCCGGTCGGTCTCGGTGAACGACAGGTACAGCGTCGCGATGGACACGGCCATCAGGTACAACGCGTTGAGGATGCCGCCCAAGATCACCAACTGCAGCGGCGACGACACGATCACCGCGAGGACGCCCCACATGATCGGCATGACCACCATGAGGACGCGCATCCAGCGGGCCCGCGCGGAGGCGTCCGCCCAGTCGAACGCTCCGAAGATCGCCAGCGCCGCGGCGATCTGCCGAGACAGGCTGGGGACGTTCGCCAGGATCGTCTTGAACAGGGCGACCGCGGCGAACACGAGGAACACCACGCCGGCCCACTCGCCGACGGTGTCGGTGAAGATGCGCGAGATGACCCGGATGACGTCGTTGCCGGTCGGTGCCAGGTTCTGGGGGCGCAATACGGCCGCCCCCAGGATGTAGAACGCGGCCGTCGACAGCGTGTAGATCACCCAGGAGATCCAGGCGTCCTTCTTCATCACCGAGATCCAGCCGCGGGCGCGCTCGGCCCATTCGTCGGAGCCGTCGTTCGGACCGGTCCACGCGGCGTAGCCCTTCTCGACGCACCAGAAGCTGTACGACGTGATCTCGCCGGCGCCCACGCCGGTGAGCCCGAACATGCCCAGCGCGACGCCCATCGTGCCGGCGGCCAGTTGGAACGTCATCCCGGACGCCAGGTCGCCCGCCGTCCACGCGAACGGCGTCACCTGGATGCCGAACACCATCACGACGACGGCGAACGTCACGAGCACGACCAGCACGGTCGAGACGCGCTCGACGATGCCGTACCGGTTCGAGAAGTGAATCGCGATCGCGATGGCCACCATCACGAGCACCCAGAACCCGACGGACGCCGCCGACGTCGGGTCGCCGTCGATCGGCATCAGGATCGCCAGCGCCAGCCCGGCTGCCCCGAACACGCCCGCTTGGCTCGTCACGAACTGCAGGAACATGAGAATCGCGAGGTACGAGATCCACCCGCGCCCGAGGATCTTCGGCGGCACGTGGTCGTACCCCGGGATGCCCGGCTGCCCGGTCGAGATCGACCAGCGGGCCAGTTCGATCTGGACGGCGACTTTCACGAACGTCGAGACGAACACGAGCCACAGCAGGATGAACCCGACGCGGGCCCCCAGCGTGGTCGCGGTGATCAGCTCGCCCGACCCGACGACCGCGGCGCTCGTGATCATGCCCGGGCCGAGGAACCGCATGCTGGGCGCCCAGCCCTGCGGGGGCTCGCGGATCTTGCTCGGGTCGAGGACGTACGGGTCGCCCTCGGCGATCGCGTGGGCCGGCTGAGGGGCGTGGTGGGGGGATGACATCGGCTCCTCCAGGAGGGACGTCCGCGCCGCCGTGGCGCGGGGGTGCCAGCAACCTAACGGGACGCGACCCTGGCGAGAAGGGGTTGCGCGCGGTTCCATCCGGAGGGGTGCCCACTCGCGGCCGTCGCGCGAACCTCCAAGCGGACGCCGCTGCACGGACGCCCCGGACGCCGCTCAGGAACGTCTCGTCGCCGGAAGACCCGGCGCCCTACAGCGCGGTGTGGAGGCGCACCATCTTCACGCGGGCGGCCTCGTCGGGGGTCTCGACCTCCTGATGAGCGCCGTCGGCCTCCCAGCCCGACTCGGTGACGAAACGCCTGGTCACGTCGTCGATCGAGCGCACCCACCACGTCGCGCGGGTGAACCCATCGGCCCGCAGGGTGTCGGCCACGGCGTTCAGCAGACGCGAGCCGTGCCCTTGCCGCTGCGCCGACGGGTCGACGACGAACTCGGCGACCAGGGCGTCCTCGCCCGGCTCGGCGTCCGGGTCGTCGGAGGGCCCGACGGCGGCGAACCCGACGACGCGGCCCTCGGCGTTCACCGCGACCAGCACGCGCAACTCGGCGAGGGGCGGTCGCATGATCGCCGACTCCCACGACTGGGTCATCGCGTCGAGGTCGACCGACCGCCACAGGGATTCGGCCACCTCGGCGGGCAGGGTCTGTTGCCAGGACCTCCGTTGGACGGACGCGATGGACGCGCCCTCGTGCGGGAGGGCCAAACGGACGCTGTCGGGCGTCGACACGCCGGGGTCGGTGCTCACGGACCCCATGCTAACCAGGGTGGACCGACCGCCTAAGGTGGTCCCCGTGCGTGAATCTCTGAGAACCCCTCCGAAGCTGGCCCCGGACACGCTCCGGATCATCCCCCTGGGTGGTCTCGGGGACGTGGGCCGCAACATGGCCGCCTTCGAGATCAACGGGCAGATCCTGCTGCTCGACTGCGGCGTGCTGTTCCCCGACGAGAACCAGCCCGGCGTCGACCTGATCCTGCCCGGGCTGCACCTCATCCAGGACCGGCTGGACGACGTGGTGGGCCTCGTTCTCACGCACGGCCACGAGGACCACATCGGCGCCGTGCCCTACCTGCTGCGCCGGCGTCCGCAGATTCCCGTGCTCGGGTCCAAGCTCACGCTCGCGCTCGTGCGCGAGAAGCTGCGCGAGCACCGCATCCGCGACGTGGAGCTGCGCGTCATGGACGACGGCTCCCGCACCCAGCTCGGCGCGTTCGACCTGGAGTTCCTGTCGGTGAACCACTCGATCCCGGACGCCATGGCCGTCGCCATGCGCACGGCCGCGGGCCTCGTGCTGCACACCGGCGACTTCAAGATGGACCAGTTGCCGCTGGACCACCGGCTCACCGACCTGCGCGGCTTCGCCCGCATCGGCGAGGAGGGCTGCGACCTCTTCATGGCCGACTCCACCAACGCCGAGTCGCCCGGCTTCACGACGCTGGAGAAGGACATCCGGCCCGCGATGGAGCGGGTCTTCGCGCAGGCGTCCAAGAAGTTGATCGTGGCGTGCTTCAGCTCGCACGTGCACCGCGTGCAGCAGGTGATGGACGAGGCGGTCAAGGCGGGCCGCAAGGTCGTCTACGTGGGCCGGTCGATGGTCCGCAACATGACGATCGCGCAGGAGCTCGGCTACCTGCGCGTGCCCGCCGACACGCTCATCGAGCTGAAGGAGCTCGACAACTACCGCGACGACGAGGTCGTCATCGTGTCGACCGGCTCCCAAGGCGAGCCGTTGTCGGCCCTGTCGCGCATCGCGAACCACGAGCATCCGGTCATCACCGCGGGGGAGGGCGACATCGTGCTGCTCGCGTCCTCGCTGATCCCCGGCAACGAGAACTCGGTGTACCGGGTCATCAACGGGCTGACGCGCAACGGCGTCAAGGTCGTGCACAAGGGCAACGCGCTGGTCCACGTGTCGGGGCACGCGAGCTCGGGCGAACTTTTGTACTGCTACAACATCATCCAGCCGAAGAACGTCATGCCCGTCCACGGCGAGGTGCGGCACCTCGTGGCGAACGCCGACCTGGCCGTCGCGACGGGGGTGCCGCGCGACCGCGCGATCGTGGTGGAGGACGGCGGGGTCGTCGACCTCGCGAAGGGTCGCGCCCGGGTGGTCGGCAAGCTCGAGTGCGGCTACATCTTCGTCGACGGCTCGACGGTCGGCGACCTGGGTGACGCCGAGCTGGACGACCGCCGCATCCTCGGCGAGGAGGGCTTCATCTCGGCGATCGCCGTGGTCAACCTCCATTCGGGCAAGCTCGTCAGCGGCCCCGACATCACGGCTCGCGGCTTCGTGGAGGGCGAGGGCATCTTCGACGACATCGCGAACGAGGTGCGCGGGGTGCTGGTCGAGGCGCTGGAGGACGGCGCGGAGGACACCTACCAGCTCCAGCAGCTCATCCGCCGCCGCATCGGGCGGTGGGTCAACCGGGTCTACCGCCGGCGTCCGATGATCATCCCGGTGGTGGTCGCGACCTAGTCGCGCCCGGCGCGGGGCCGGACGATTTCGCAATGCGGCGTCCGGGCGGTTAGAATGTCCAGGTTGCCAATTCGTTGGTACCCGTGTCCGCGGCCTCGTGTCGCGCATTTTCCGTACAAGCAAGGAGAGCTCCAGTGGCTGCCGTGTGTGATATCTGCGCCAAGCGCCCGGGCTTCGGGCACAACGTGCCTTGGTCGAAGAAGAAGACCAACCGTCGCTGGAACCCGAACATCCAGCGCGTGAAGGCCGTCATCGACGGGACGCCGAAGCGTCTCAACGTGTGCACGTCGTGCCTCAAGGCCGGCAAGGTCACCCGCTGACCGATACCCCGAAGAGCCCGTCCCCGCGTGGGGCGGGTTTTTTCGTCGTGGGCGGCGGCTAGGGTGACGGGCGTGCCGAGCCGGAACGACGACGACCTGATCTCCCGCTGGCGCACCCCGGCCTATCGCGCGCTGGAGCGCCCGTTGGAGAGCGTCTTGGGGGCGAAGACCGCCAAGGCGTTCACCGCGCTGCGCGTCCACACGGTCGGCGACCTGCTGCGGCACCTGCCGCGCAGGTACCTGTCCGGCACTGAGCTCACCGACCTCGCGACGCTGGAGGAGGGCGAGCACGTGGCCGTCATGGCCCGGGTGGCCGACACGCAGATCCGGCACAGCCACGGCGGCTCCCGGCGCGGGCGTCCCTCGACGCGACTGGAGGCCCGGCTCACCGACGGCCATGGCAGCCTCGGCGTCACGTTCTTCGGCCACGAGAGCACCGCCCGCTGGTGGGAGGGGCAGTTGAAGCGCGGGGTGCGCGGCATCTTCGTGGGCAAGGTCGGCTCGTTCCAGGGGCGTCCGCAGATGTCGCACCCGCAGTTCGTCATGCTCGACGCATCGGGCAAGATCGTCGGGCGGTCGGAGGAGAAGGAGCGGCTCGTCGACCTCGCCACGTCGGGGCTCGTCGGCCTGTACCCGGCCACGGCGAAGCTGCCGACGTGGACGATCGCGGAGTGCGTCCGGCTGACGCTGCAGACCCTCGAATCGGTCGACGACCCGTGGCCGGCGTGGGTGCGCGAGGCCGCGGGCGTCCCGGAGCTGTGGGACGCCTTCGCCTACGTCCACAGCCCGTCGAGCCAGCGCGAGATCGAGGCGGGCGCGGAGCGCCTCCGGTTCGACGAGGCGTTCGCCACGCAGCTGACGATGGCCTATCGGCGCGCGGAGAACGCGCGGTTCGCCGCGGGGCCGCGGCCGCGGCGTCCGGGGGGCCTGCTGGACGCCTTCGACGCCCGCCTGCCGTTCACGCTCACCGCCGGGCAGGTGGAGGCGTCCGAGGCGATCTTCGCCGACCTGGCCCGGCCTGAGCCGATGCAGCGGCTGCTGCAGGGCGAGGTCGGCTCGGGCAAGACCCTGGTCGCGCTCCGCGCGATGCTCGCGGCGGTGGACGCGGGTGGGCAGGCCGTGCTGCTCGCACCCACCGAGGTGCTGGCCGCACAGCACCACCGGACGATCACGGGCCTGCTCGGCGACCTGGGCGCCGGCCGCATGCTGGGGGCGCCCGACGTGGCCACCGACGTCGCGTTGCTGACGGGGTCGTCGTCGGCGGCGGGGCGTCGCGCGGCGCTGCTGAAGATCGCGTCGGGGGAGGCCGGCATCGTGATCGGCACGCACGCCCTGCTCGCCGACCGCGTGCAGTTCGCCGATCTCGGGCTCGTGGTCGTCGACGAGCAGCACCGGTTCGGTGTCGAGCAGCGGGCGTCCCTCACCGAGCGGGGCCTGCGCCCGCACGTGCTCGTGCTGACCGCGACGCCGATCCCGCGGTCGGTCGCGATGACGATCTTCGGCGACCTCGAGGTCTCGACGCTGGCCGAGGTGCCCGCCGGCCGGGCCGACGTCACGACGACGGTGGTGGACGCCGCCCGCCGCCCCGCGTGGGTCGAGCGGGCGTGGGCGCGGATCGCGGAGGAGGTGGCGTCCGGGCGGCAGGCGTTCGTGGTGGCGCCGCGCATCAAGACCACCGAGTTCGGCAAGGGCGTCGTCGAGCTGGCGGAGGAGTTGTCGTCGGGCCCGCTGCCGGGCGTCCGGGTGGGCGTCCTGCACGGGCAACTGCCGTCGGACGAGAAGGACGCGGTGATGTCCGCGTTCGCAGCCGGCGACCTCGACGTGCTCGTGGCGACCACCGTGGTCGAGGTGGGCGTCGACGTGCCGAACGCGTCGATGATGGTGATCTGGGACGCCGACCACTTCGGCATCAGCCAACTCCACCAGTTGCGCGGGCGCATCGGCCGCGGCGAGCATCCGGGCGTCTGTCTGCTCATCAGCTCCGCGGACGAGCAGGCGGTGGCCTGGGAGCGGCTCGCGGCGCTGGCGGCCACCCGCGACGGCTTCGAACTGGCCGACCTCGATCTCGCCCAACGCAAGGAGGGCGACGTGCTGGGGGCCGAGCAGTCCGGGCGGCGGAGCACGCTGCGGCTGCTGCGCGTGCTCGACCACGCCGACCTGATCGGCCAGGCGCGCGCGATCGCGACGGAGGCGGTCGAGCGCGATCCCGCCTGCGAGACGCCGGGCTTCGCCGACGCGATCACCGCGACGACGCTGCTGTCGGCCGGCGACTGGGCGGCGTCCGGCTGAGCCTCACTCGGGCAGGTCGACCGGCTCCTCGGGCTCGTCCCCGAAGTGGAATTGGCGGCCCGAGATCGTCTCCGGCTCGATCCGGACCCAGTGGTTCTTGCGCGTCGGTACCCACGGACGCAGGGGCAACTCGGCCGCCTTCGCCTGCTCGTCGGCGTCGGTGATGCGGCGGGCGCGGCCCCGCAGGATCACGCTCCAGCCGCCCTCGGCGTCCCAGCTGTCGACCTCGACGGCGACGTGCTCGTTGATCGTCACCGAGAAGAGCTTGCTCCCCTCCGCGGTGCGGAAGACGAGCGAGGCGCCATCGACGACGTAGTTGATCGGGAAGATCTCGGGCTCGGAATCGATCACGGTCACCAGCCGACCCACCTTGTGCGCGGCCAGGATCCTCCAGCATTGGCGGTCGTCCAACACGACGACGGGTTCGGTGTTCGGTTCTGACATGTCCACGTTGTACCTCACGTTCGGCTCGCTCGTGGGGTAACGGCCAGATTCGCCGGACGCCGCCCGGCGGCTAGCCTGGGGCGATGAGCAGGATCATCGCCGGACGCCGCGGCGGCCAGAAGGTCACGATGCCCGCCCACCGCTCGACCCGGCCGACGTCGGACCGGGTGCGCGAGTCGGCGTTTCAGCTCATCGCCCACTGGGCCGGCACGTCGGGGGAGCCGGCCGACCGGATGCTCGAGCGGTTCAGCTTCCTCGACCTGTACGCCGGGTCGGCCGCGGTTGCCCTGGAGGCCGCCAGCCGGGGCGCCGCACCCGTGACGGCCGTGGAGAAGGACCGGCCCACGGCGTCCGTCGCGCGGCGCAACGCGGCCGCGCTCGGTCTTCCCGTCACCGTGATCGCCGCTCCCGTCGAGGGCTACCTGGCCGAGAACGAGCCGGTGGCCTACGACGTCATCTACCTGGATCCGCCCTACGCCGTGCCGTCGGAGCATGTGGGGAGCGTGGTGGGCCGCGTCCTGGCCGGATGGCTGGCCGACGACGGGCTCGTGGTGGCGGAGCGGTCGTCGCGCGACGCCGAGCCGATCTGGCCGGACGGCGTGAAGTCGACCTGGTCGCGCCGCTACGGTGAGACGACGTTGTACTTCGCCAGCCCCGAGGAGGGCGCATGAGGGCCATCTGCCCAGGTTCGTTCGACCCCGTCACGCACGGGCACCTCGACATCGTCGCGCGGACGGCGACGCTGTTCGGGGACGTGCTGGTCGCGGTGGGCCGCAACAGTTCGAAGAACTACCTGTTCAGCCCCGAGGAGCGCGTCGAGATGCTGCGCGAGGCCTGCGTGGACATGCCGAACGTCAAAGTCGTCCTGCTGAGCGGCCTGCTCGTGGACTTCTGCGCGGAGCACGAGGTGGGCGCCATCGTGAAGGGCCTGCGGTTCGGCGGCGACTTCGAGTTCGAGCTCCAGATGGCCCAGATGAACCACGCGTTGACCGGCATCGAGACCGTGATGCTGCCGACGGCGTCCCGGTGGGCGCACCTGAGTTCCACGATGATCCGCGAGATCGCGGGCCTCGGCGGCGACGTGGGGCAGTTCGTGCCCGATTCGGTGAACCGCCGCATCGCCGCCAAGGTGGCCGAGCGGCGCGCGCAGAGGTGAGGCGCGGCGGATGAACCGCGGCGTCCGGGCGGTTTGGTTTGCGACGGACCCACAAGGTAGAGTTGACGTTCGGTTATGACGCTGTCGAACCTGAAGGGGTCCGCGATGCCGCATCGCTCGATCGATCCCCGTTCGGGACTCGTATTCGATATTCACGAATTGGGTCGCCGCGCGGGCGCGATGAAAGAAATGAAACGGCAAAGCCCTGCCCCCGACGGCATCGGCAACGACGTGATCGGAGTGCCTGCGGGGTCTCCCATCCAACTCGACGTGCAACTCGAGGCTGTGGTGGAAGGCGTCCTGGCTACCGGCGTCGCTGAGGTTCAGCTGGCCGGGGAGTGTGCTCGGTGCTTGACCGCGATCGACGACCAGTCGGAGATCGACATTCAAGAGCTGTTCCTCTTCCCGGGCAAGGAGCCCGACGACGACGAGGCCAGCCGCGTCGAGGGCGATCTCATCGACCTCGAGCCGGTCCTGAGGGACACGGTGGTGCTCGATCTGCCGTTCATCCCGCTGTGCCGGGAGGACTGCGCGGGGTTGTGCCCGGTCTGCGGGGCCAACCTGAACGCGGAGCCCGACCACCGGCACGACGAGGCGATCGACCCGCGGTGGGCGAGCCTCACCGGGTGGCAGGCAGAGACCGAAAGCTAGCGGCCCTCGGGCCCAGAAGAAGGAGAGAAGACGTGGCCGTCCCGAAGCGGAAGATGTCCCGGTCCAACACCCGCCACCGTCGCGCGCAGTGGAAGGCGTCCGCGCCGACCCTCGTGACGTGCGCGAACCCGGCCTGCCGGGAGAAGCACCTGCCGCACACGGCTTGCCCGTCCTGCGGCCAGTACGGCCCCCGTTCCTCGCGCCGGCAGATCCTCGAGCCGTGACCGAGGCGGCCGGGCGCCGCATCCATGATGTGCTCGACGAGCTCGGGATCCGATTGGATCCCGAGCTCGTCGAGTTGGCTCTGACCCATCGCTCGTGGGCTTATGAGCACGGCGCCGCCCCCCACAACGAGCGACTTGAGTTTCTGGGCGATGCCGTCTTGGGCGTCGTCGTGACCGAGTACCTGTATCTGACGTACCCCGAGTACCCCGAGGGACGCCTCGCGAAGCTCCGCTCGGCGGTCGTCAACACGTACGCGCTGGCGGACGTCGCGCGCTCGCTCGGCATCGGGCCGCTGGTGAAGCTGGGCAAGGGCGAACTCGCGACGGGCGGGGCCGACAAATCGTCGATCCTGGCTGACACGACCGAGGCCGTCATCGGGGCGATCTTCCTCTCCGGCGGGAGGGACGCGGCGGCCCGGTTCGTCCATCACCTCTTCGACAACCTCGTCACGCACGCCGACCATCTCGGCGCCGGCCTCGACTGGAAGACCAGCCTGCAGGAGCTGTGCGCCGAGCGCGGGCTGCCGGCCCCCGTCTACCTTCACGAGGCCAGCGGGCCCGACCACGACAAGCGGTTCCAGGCGTCGGCGTCCGTCGGCGGGCGGCTGTTCGAGGGCACGATCGGGCGCTCGAAGAAGCAGGCCGAGCAGGGGGCCGCGAAGAACGCGTTCCTGGCGCTGCAGGCCGACGAGGACTGATGCCGGAGCTGCCCGAGGTCGAGTCCGTGCGGCTCGGGCTCGCGGACGCCTTGACCGGCCGCACGATCGGCACCGTCGGCGTCCTGCACCCGCGGCCCGTCCGGCGGCATGCCGCCGGCCCCGACGATTTCGCGGCCACGCTGGTCGGCCGCACGTTCACCGAGCCGCGCCGGCGCGGCAAGTACTTATGGCTGCCATTCGACGACGGGGACGCGGTGCTCGCCCACCTCGGCATGTCCGGGCAGTTCCGGGTGGACGCCGCGGGCGCGCCGCTGCAGCGGCACGTCCGCGTCCGGGTGGGCCTGGACGACGGGCGCGAGCTGCGGTTCGTCGACCAGCGCATGTTCGGCGGCCTGTCGCTCAGCCGCGGCGGCGCGGAGCTTCCGTCCGAGATCGCCCACATCGGGCGCGACCTGTTCGACCCCGAGCTGGACGAGGCGGCCCTCGTCGCCCGCATCGCGGCCAAGCGATCGGGCATCAAGCGGGTGCTGCTCGACCAGAGCGTCACGTCGGGCATCGGCAACATCTACGCCGACGAGTCCCTGTGGCGCGCGGGCGTCCATTTCGCGACGCCGGCCGACGAGCTGCGGCCGGGCGAGATCGTCTCCGTCCTGGACGCCGCCCGCGCCACGATGTCCGCCGCGCTCGCGGCGGGCGGGACGTCGTTCGACGCCCTCTATGTGCACGTGAACGGGGAGTCGGGCTACTTCGATCGCTCGCTGAACGTCTACGGGCGCGAAGACGAACCTTGCCCCCGCTGCGGGACGCCGATCGTGCGGGAGCACTTCATGAACCGGTCGTCGTTCTTCTGCCCGAGGTGTCAGCGGCTGCATTGACCCTCGACGACGTTCGGTTGGGTAATCTTGACGCATGACTGAAGTCGTGGCTACGCCGGAGACGCTCGCTCTGCGTGCGCTTCTCGACGCGCGCCGTGACGACTTCGATTTGCTGCTCGACAAGTATGGGGCGACGAATCCCATGCTCTTCGGCTCTGTCGCCCGTGGCGACGCCCACGTGGGGAGCGACATCGACATCCTTGTGGAGATGGATCCGGCTGACGGCAACATCCTCATGCGTGCGTCCGGGCTCCTCCAGGAGACTCGCGAACTGTTCGAGACGGATGCCGTGGACATCTTCCCCGTGCAGTTGTTGAAGCGTCGAGTGTCCGAGTCTGTGTTGGCTGAAGCGGTGGCGCTGTGAGCCGAAGCGCACAAGAGCGCATCGACGACATTTTGGCGGCCATCGACCGTTGTCAGCGCTTCGTCGCGCTGGTTGGGCCTGATTGTGATGATCCAGATCTGATCGCCATGGCCGAAGACGCGATCGAGCGCAACCTCCAGATCATCGGAGAAGCGGCGACACACCTTCCTGTGGAGATCATCGCCGATCACCCCGAGGTACCGTGGCCGCAGATCCGCGGTTTCCGCAACATCC
>NZ_JBDHZL010000024.1:0-32837 GCF_039811905.1 Nigerium sp.
GGCGACCCCGACGCGACGACGGCTGTGCCCGGCCCGGCCGTCGTCGGGATGGGCGCCGAGCCGCTGCGCGTGGCGGACCCGAGCGGGGCCGTGCTCGGCGCGACCGTGACGGCGCTCGGCGACGCGGGCGCCGACCGCGGCCTCGGCGCCGCCCCCTGCGTGGTGCCGCGAGCCGACCAGTGGTTCACCGGCGTCCGGGCGGGCGCGAACGCGCGGGCGCAACTCGTGCTGCTGAACGCGGACGCCGAGGCCGCCGACGTGAACCTGACCGCCTACGGCCCCGGCGGGCGGCTCGCCGGGCTCGGTGGCCGCGGGATCCTGGTGCGCGGGCGCACCGCGAGCACGGTCGACCTCGGGCCGATCCTCGCGTCGGACGCCCCCCTGGTCGTGCGGGTGGAGACGTCCGCGGGGCGGGTGGGGGCGGTCGTCCGCCAGACGCTCTTCTCCGGCCCGGACGCCGTCGGCGCCGACTGGCTCGCCGCCGTCGGCGCGCCCGCGACGAGCGCGATCGTGGCCGGGGTGCCCTCCGGCGGCGGGCCGCGCGATCTCGTGGTCGGGAACCCGGGCGACCGGACCGCCGAGGTGCGGATCGGCGTCCTGGGCGGGTCGGGCACGTTCGCGCCCGCCGGCGCCGACCGGGTGAGCGTGCCGCCGCAGTCGACGAGGACCGTCTCGCTGACCGGCGGGCTGCGCGGCGGCGGCGGGGCGGTGCGGGTGACGTCCGACCAGCCGGTGACGGCGTCCGTGGAGGCGCGGAGCGGGACGTCGGTCGCCCAGACGGACTGGGCGTCGTCCGGGGCGTCGCCGGTCGTCGACGGGCAGGTGTGGTGGCCCCTGGCGACCGCGTCGGCGACGCGCGCGACGGTGACCCTGGCGAACCCGGGGGCGACCGCGACGTCCGCGCGGGTGCTGGTGCGGGCGCCCGACGGGGGCGTCCTGCTGGATCGGGCCGCGTCGGTGGCGGCCGGCGCGTCGGTGGAGGTCGCGGTGCCGGCGGCCGATCATCCGGTGGTGACGGTGACGTCGTCCGGGCAGGTGCATGCGGCTGTCGTCCTGAGCGGCAAGGCGGGCACGGCCGACGGGCTGGCGTGGCTCGGCGTCCCGGCGCGACCGGCGGCCGAGGCGGGCGTCCGGGTGGCCGCGGACCCGCGCGTGGGGGCCTGACGCGCCGGGCGTCACTCGCCCCCGGGCGCGGGTAGCGACCCCGGGCCGTGTGACGAAACCCACACCAGGGTGTGGAGAGCGTCAGGTAGAAACGCACACGGGTCAGTCGTCGGCGTCGCGGTCCCCGTCGGGGTCGATCTCGTCGGTCGGGATGCCCGTCACGTTCGCGAGCTGCTCGACGATGGTCCGGTAGACGAGGATGCGCAGCCCGCGCCGGCTCGCGGCCCGCCGCTCCAGCGGTCGCCGGTACACGACCACCTGCCCGTTCACCGTCGGCGTCGCGGTCACCGCGGCCGCCAGCGGGACGCGGTTCGGGGCCCACGCGGCATCGATCGTCGGGACGTCTTCGATGCCGACGTCCACCCCCGCCAGCGCCCGCGGGCAGTTCCGCAGGATCTGCGCGCACGCGTCGCTGACGCAGCGGGTGAAGAACGCCTCCGGCGACAGCCGCGCCCGCAGCGGGACAGGCCCCCCGGTGTACGGGTTCGGGAGGGCCAGCCGCCCGCGGCGGCCGCGTCCGTGACGGTCTCGGTGCGTACGCATGGCCGCGAGCCTACTGCTCGCTGGACGTCCGCCCGCCGAGCCAGCCCAGCAGGTCGGCGTCCTCGCTGACCAGCAGCTCCGCCTCCTCGCCGCCGTCGCAGCGCCGCAGCGAGACGGTGACCCGCGCCGGCGTCCGCTCGACGACCTCCCACGTCCCGCCCAGGCCCGCCCACCGCCGCAGCCGCTCGATCTCGCGCATGCCGCCCAGTGTGCCGGACGCCCGCCGCGGACACGCGATGGGATGCCGCGGACGCCCGTCTCCGGCGAGTAGCCTTCTCCAGGTGAGTTCCCGCCGCTGTTCCAAGACCGGCTGCTCGGCGGCCGCCGTCGCCACCCTCACCTACGTCTACGCCGATTCGACGGCCGTCGTGGGTCCGCTGGCGTTGCGCGCCGAGCCGGGCAGCTACGACCTGTGCGCCACGCACTGCGAGGCCCTCTCCAGCCCGCGCGGCTGGGAGCTCATCCGCCTCCCTCTGGACGCCGAGCCCCGGCGCGCCTCCTCCGACGACCTCCTCGCGCTCGCGGACGCCGTCCGCGAAGTCGGCATGGGGTATGGCGAGCCCGAGCCGCTGACCGAGCCCGTCGTCACCCGGCGTCGCGGCCACCTCGCCGTCGTCGCCGACCTGCCCGTCGAGCCCCGCTAGCCCGGGCGGCTAGGCTAAGGGGCCGGAAGGAGCGCCCATGAGTGACATCGTCCCCGACGTGCTGGAGCTGCTGGTCTGCCCGCGCTGTCGGCACCGCCTGGCCTGGGCGTACGAGGCCCACGAGCTGCAGTGCACCAACCCGCAGTGCGGGCTCGCCTACCCCGTGCGGGGCGGCATCCCGATCCTGATCGAAGACGAGGCGCGCGGCGGCCATGCCTGAGTTCGACGACGGCCTGCTCGACGATCCGCAGGCGCTCCAGGACGCCGACGGCCTGCTGCGCCCCCTCGCCGAGGCCGGTGCGCGCCTGCGCCGGGAGTCGGACGCCGCGCGCGACGCCCTCGCGCTCGTCACCCCCGACGCCCGCCCCCGCGCGGTCGTCGCCGTCGGCCCCGAGGCGCGCCTGTTGCGCGCCGTGCTCGAGCCGACCTGCCCGGTCCCGTTCGTGGCGTGGCCCAACCTGGGCCTGCCCGGCTGGGTCGGCCCGCTGGACGTCGTGGTGGTCCTCGGCGGCGCCGGCCGGACGCCCTCGGCGACGGTCAGCGAAGCACTCCGGCGCGGCAGCCGGCTCATCGTGACGGCTCCTGAGGACTCCCCGCTCGCGCGGCAGGCGTCCTCGCGGGCGACGACGCTGCTGCCCAGCCGCACGTCCGACCCGCTGTGCGGGGCGATCACCACGCTGATGGCCCTCCACGCGCTCCAGCTCGCCGGCCCGGCCGACCCGGCCGCGATCGCCGACGCGATGGACGAGGTGGCCACCCGGTGCTCCCTGTCGCGCGACATCGCGGGCAATCCGGCCAAGAAGAACGCGCTCGAACTCGCCGACGGCCAGCCCCTCATCTGGGGCGGCAGCGTGCTGGCGGCGCGGGCGTCCCGGCGTATTGCGGAGGCGGTGCGCGGCGCGACCGGCCGGGTCGCGCTGTCGGCCGACGCGGGCGCGCTGATCCCGATCCTCGCCGAGACCCGCCCGCGCGACCCGTTCGAGGATCCGTTCGAGGAGCAGCCGGTCGACCGGCGTCCGGTGCTCGTCGTGATCGAGGACGGGCTGGGCGACGAGGCGTCCGACGAGAGCCGCGAGATCCTGCAGAGCAACGCCGACGCGGCCGACGTCCACGTGGTGACGATCGAGCACACGGCGGCGTCCACCATGGAGCGCTACGCGACCGTCCTGCAGGAGGGGCTGTTCTCGGCCGCCTACCTCGCGATCGGCGGCGGCCGCGTGCGGGCGCTGGCGAACCGCTGACGGGGCGCGGGGCGCCCCACCGGTCCGGCACGACGGGACGCCGCCGGCGCGGGTAGGCTTCGTCCCCGTGGATTATCGCGTCGCAGACCTGAACCTCGCCGACTACGGCCGCAAGCAGATCACCCTCGCCGAGCACGAGATGCCCGGCCTGATGGCGATGCGGGAGCGGTACGCCGAGAGCCAGCCGTTGAAGGGCGCGCGCATCGCGGGCAGCCTGCACATGACGGTCCAGACGGCGGTGCTCATCGAGACGCTGGTCGCGCTGGGCGCGCAGGTGCGGTGGGCGTCGTGCAACATCTTCTCGACCCAGGACGAGGCGGCCGCCGCGATCGTCGTCGGGCCCGACGGCACCCCGGACGACCCGCGCGGCGTCCCGGTGTTCGCCTGGAAGGGCGAGACGCTCGAGGAGTACTGGGCGTGCACCGAGCGCATCCTCACCTGGGAGGGCACGCACCCCAACATGATCCTCGACGACGGCGGGGACGCGACGCTGCTCGTGCACAAGGGCGTCGAGTTCGCCAAGGCGGGCGCGGTGCCGCAGCCGGCGGCGTCCGATTCGGCGGAGTATGCCGTGGTGCTCGCCACCCTCCGCGCCTCGACGCTCGACTGGGTGGGCGTGGCGAACAGCATCCAGGGCGTCACGGAGGAGACGACGACCGGCGTCCACCGGCTGTACGAGATGGCGCGGGCGCAGGCGCTGTTGTTCCCGGCGATCAACGTGAACGACTCGGTGACCAAGAGCAAGTTCGACAACAAGTACGGCATCCGGCACAGCCTGATCGACGGCATCAACCGGGCGACGGACGTCCTCATCGGCGGCAAGGTGGCCGTCGTGTGCGGTTACGGCGACGTGGGCAAGGGGTGCGCCGAGGCGCTGGCCGGCCAGGGCGCGCGCGTGATCGTGACCGAGATCGACCCGATCTGCGCGCTGCAGGCGTCGATGGACGGCTATCAGGTGGCGCGGCTCGACGACGTCGTCGGCGAGGCCGACATCATCATCACGGCGACCGGCTGCCTGAACGTGGTGACCGCCGCGCAGATGGCCGCCACCAAAGACCTGGCGATCGTCGGCAACATCGGCCACTTCGACAACGAGCTCGACATGGCGGGTCTCGAGCGGCTGCCCGGCATCTCGCGCATGAACCTGAAGCCGCAGGTCGACGTCTGGACGTTCGCGGACGGCCACTCGCTCATCGTCCTGTCCGAGGGGCGCCTGCTGAACCTCGGCAACGCCACCGGCCACCCGAGCTTCGTGATGAGCAACAGCTTCACGAACCAGGTGCTCGCGCAGATCGAGCTGTTCACCAAGCCCGAGGAGTACCCGACCGGCGTCTACACGCTGCCGAAGGAGCTCGACGAGGAGGTCGCGCGGCTGCATCTGGACGCCCTCGGCGTCCGGCTGACCGAGCTGACCGACGAGCAGGCCGCCTACCTCGGCGTCCCGAAGGAAGGGCCGTTCAAGGCCGAGCTGTACCGCTACTGAGCGCCGGTCGCGGCGTCCCGGCTCTGAGCGGCCCCGCGCTCAGAGCTGCTTGACGTAGCTGCCGCCCTCGGGGACGAACCCGCAGGCCTCCAGGTAGGTCCGATGCTCGCTGGTGGACGCCCGCGCCACCAGCCGGCGGACGCCGGCGTTCGTGAACGTGGTCTTGCCCGGCCCGAACAGCCACCGGGCCACCGACGAGTCGCGGTAGGCGGGCGTGACGTAGTCGAGCGCCACCTCCAGCTCGTCGCCGAGCGGGCGCGCCAGAAACGCGCCGGCGGGCAGCCCGTCGCGGGTGATCAGCCGGGCGAACGGGTAGGGGGCGTCGATCGAGAACTCCGGCTGGGAGCGGTGGATGTCGGTCAGGTTCGCGGCGAGGTAGTCCCTGAGGAAGGGCGCGTCGGGCTCGATCTCGACCACCTTCAGCGAGGACGCCTCCGGCGCCAGTTCGACGCGCAGCCGCCAGGCGTTCAGCAGGGCGATGATCGAGTTCGTGATGACGACCGGCCACGCGCCGATCAGGGCCCCGTAGACCGCGAAGATCGCCGACCCCACCAGGGAGACCGTGCGCAGCTTCACGACCGAGCGCATCGCGAACGACAGCGCGACGAGCGCGGATGCCACGTAGCCGACCACCTCGACCCAGTTCATCGGCCCATCCTACGGGGCCGCGCGCCGCCTCAACTGCGCGGAACCTCGAACGCGGTGAGGGTGGCCGAGCCGTACTCCAGCTCGTCCCAATCCCGCTCGTGCGCGAGCACCGCGAGCCCGGACGTCGGGAACTTGCTCTCCACCTGCGCGGTGAGTTTCGAGGAGATCGCGAGGCTCGTGATCAGATCGCTCAGCACGGGCTCGTGGCCGATGAGCAGCACGGTCCGCGCGGACGCCGGCACCTCCCGCAGGATGCCGAGCGTCTGGTCCGTGCCCGCGTGGTAGAGCGACTCCAGCACCCGGACGCTCCCCGCGCTCGCCCCGCCCGCCGTCGCTTCCTGCCAGGTCTGCTGGGCGCGGGTTGCCGCCGAACACAGCACGACGTCGATGTCGAACGTCGTGAGCACCTGGCCGGCCACCAGGGCATCGCGCGTGCCGCGGCCGGACAGCGGCCGCCGGATGTCGGGATCGTCGGTCCTCCACGACGACTTGGCGTGCCGCATCACGAGAAGGGTCTTGCGGGACATGCGCAAAGTCTACGGGTGCGGCCCCGGCGTCCCGGTGATGTTTCGGCGGGGCGTCGCTGCCCTTCCGGCGGGCGATGTCGCCCCGCACCCCCGGACGCCTCCGCCTGAGTCGGCGACCCCGTCCGCTACTCCCGCCCCGCGATCCGCCGGGCCGCCGGGGCGGCGTCCGGGGCGATCTTGGCGAGCATCGCGAACGAGATGCGCTCCAACTGCCCGACCTGCTCGGGCGTCAACGCGTCGAGCACGTTCGCGCGCACCATCTCCACGTGGCCCGGCGCGGCCTCCTGGACGAGGAGCCAGCCCGCGTCCGTCAGCGTCGCGTCGGTGACGCGCGCGTCGTGCGGGCTGGGGGAGCGACGGAGCAACCCGCGCTCCTCCAGCCGCCGGACGACGTGCGAGAGACGCGGCAGGGACGCCCGCGTGAGGCCCGCGAGGGCGCTGAGCGGCAGGGTGTGCCCCTCCGACTCCGACAGCATCGCGAGCACCCAGTACTCGAAGTGGGTGAGCCCGGCGTCGCGCCGGAGCTGGGTGTCGAGGGCCGCGGGGAGCCGCTCCAGCACGGCGGAGAGCCCCACCCACGCCGCGCGTTCGTCCGGGGTGAGCCATCGCGTCATCGTCGTCTCCTTCTCCGGCCCTGGTCGCAGGCCTCGTGCGGCCTGTTCCCGTCGCGCCGCCCCGATTCTACCGGATTGGTTGACAGGACAACCAAGTCGAACTATGGTTAAACCATCAACCAATAAGGAGTCAATCATGACGAGCATCAGCATCATCGGCCGCGGCACCATGGGCCAGGCCATCCAGTCGGTCTTCGAGCGCGCCGGGGCGAGCGTCCAGCTCGTCGGCCGCGACGACGCCGCGACGGGCGACGTGGTCGTGCTGGCCGTCCCCTACGCCGCTCTCGCCGACATCGCCGCGCAGCGCCAGGCCGAACTGGCGGGCAAGATCGTGGTCGACATCACGAACCCGGTCGACTTCGCGACGTTCGACTCCCTGACCGTCGCCCCGGACGCCTCGGCCGCGGCCGAGCTGGCCGCCGCGCTGCCCTCCTCGCACGTCCTCAAGGCGTTCAACACGAACTTCGGCGCCACGCTGGCGTCCGGGGTGGCCGGCGATCAGCCGACCACCGTCCTGGTCGCCGGCGACGATGCGGACGCCAAGGCGTCCCTCATCGCGGCCATCACCCCGTCGGGCGTCAAGGCCCTGGACGCCGGCTCACTCAAGCGCGCCCGTGAGCTCGAGGCGATCGGCTTCCTGCAGATCTCGCTCGCGGCGTCCGAGAAGATCGGCTGGACCGGCGGTTTCGCGGTCGTCGCCTGAGCCCCCCGGGCCGGGTGGCGCGTGCGCCCCAGTCAGGGGGTGGGCGCGCCGCGCCGGTGCGTGAGCCGGCGGGTCACTCGCCCTCGCCGCCGCCTTGGCCGCCACCCTGGCCGGGGTTGAGGGAGCTCCAGATCTCCTTGCATTCGGGGCACACGGGGAAGCGGTCGGGGTTCCGGCTGGGCACCCAGACCTTGCCGCACAGGGCGACGACGGGGGTGCCCATGACCATGGCCTCGGTCAGCTTGTCTTTGGGCACGTAGTGCGAGAAGCGCTCGTGGTCGCCCTCGTCGAGACGGAAATCCGAACGCTCGTCGAGGACCGTGCCCGTGCGCTCGTCGACGGCGGTCTGGGAACCAGGTGCTAGCTCAGTCACGATTTCATGCTAGTTGACCCCCGGTGATGAGATAACCCCGTGCCATCGTCCCGCCGGGGCCTCGTCGTGGGCCTCCTCATGCTCGTCACCGCCATCGCGTTCGAGGCGCAGGCGGTCGGCACGGCCATGCCCGCGGCGGCGTCCGATCTGCACGGGCTCGACCTCTACGCCTGGGCGTTCACCGCGTTCGCGATCCCGCAGATCGTGGCGATCGTGCTCGCCGGACGCCTCTGCGACCGCATCGGCCCCACCCTGCCCGCGATGGCCGGGCTCGCGCTCTTCGGCGTCGGCGTGACCGTCGCCGCGCTCGCGCCGACGATGCCCGTGCTGCTCGCCGGGCGTTTCGTCCAGGGCCTGGGCGGCGGCTTCGTGAACGTCGCGCTGATGGTGCTCGTCGGCAAGCTCTTCGAGCCCGCCGAGCAGGCCGCAATGATGACCTGGTTCTCCGCCGCCTGGATGCTGCCGTCGTTCGTCGGCCCCGGCGCGGCCGGCTGGCTGACCCAGACGTTCTCGTGGCATGCCGTGTTCTGGGGCATCCTGCCGATCGTCGTGCTGGGCGCGCTCATGCTCTTCCCCCCGCTGCTGCGCGCGGATCTCCGCGTCCAGCCCAGCGCGGACGCCGCTCCCGCGAGCGTCTGGGGTGCGGTCGCGGTGGCGGCCGGGCTCGCGGTCGTCCAGGCGGCGGGGCAGAACCTGACGCCCCTCTCGGGCGGCCTGATGGCGCTGGGGCTCGTGCTCGTCGTCGTCGCGGCGCCGCGGCTCATGCCGGTGGGGTATCGGCCCTTGGCGTCCGGGTTGCCGGCCGTGGTGAACGTCCGGCTGCTCACCGGCGGCTCGTTCTTCGCGCAGCAGTCGTTCCTGCCGCTCATGCTCGTGACGCTGCGGGGTCTCACGCTCGTGGAGGCGGGGGCGGTCATCACGATCTCCTCGGTCGGCTGGATGGCCGGCTCGTGGCTCCAGTCGCGGCCGTGGCTGCGCTGGCGGCGCGACACGATCGTGCTGGCGGGGGCCGCGTCCGTCGCCGCCGGCATCGGCGTGATCGCGGTCGGGACGTGGTGGCCGTCGGTGTGGCTGTGGGTGGTCGTCGCGGGCGCGACCCTGGCCGGCGTCGGAATGGGGCTGCAGAGCGCCAGCACGTCGGTCGCCGTCATGCTGCTGTCGGCGCCCGAGCAGCTCGGGCGCAACACGAGCGCCCTGCAGGTCGGCGAGGCCATGGGCATGTCCCTGCTCGGCGGCCTGGCCGGCACCCTCTACGCCTTCGCGCGGGGCCGCGGCGAGGAGCTCGCCGCGTTCGGCGTCCCCGTGACGGTGTTGACCGCGATCGCCGCCACGTCCGTGGCCTTTTCGCGCCGCATCGGGCCGGTCCGCAACCACGCGGCGTCCTGACCGTCTGCACAGGCGTCCAACCGGACGACTTCGTGTCTCGCTATGGCTACACTCTCGACGTCGAGAGGAGGTCCGTGGTGGACGAGGTGGACCGGATCCTGCGGGCCTGGGAGCGCGAGGCGCCGGGGCTGGACGCGAGCCCGCTGCGCGTCTTCTCGCGCGTGTCCCGACTGGCGCGTCACCTCGACTTCGCGCGCAAGGAGGCGTTCGACCGCCACGAGCTGGAGGTGTGGGAGTTCGACGTGCTGGCCGCGCTGCGCCGCGAGGGGTCCCCGTACGAGCTGTCGCCCGGTGCCCTCATTCATCAGACCCTGTCGACCTCGGGCACGATGACCAACCGCATCGACCGGCTGGCGGCCCGCGGGATGGTCGAGCGGCGTCCCGACCCGCGCGACCGCCGGGGCGTCCGGGTGCGGCTGACGCCGGGCGGGATGGCCGCCGTCGAGGGTGCGATCGCCGATCTCGTGGCGCACGAGCATCGCCTGCTCGAGGTGCTGACGAAGGACGAGGCCGACGTCGCGGCCGACTTGCTCCGCCGACTGCTGGTTCCCTTCGAGCCGGAGTAGGAGCCGCGGCGTTTGGCCGCTAGGGTGAACCGAACCCGCCGTAGTAAGGAAGACTCGCAATGGCGCTCATGCACCCCACCCTCCTCGAACTGGCCGACGCCTGCGGCATCGCCACCCAGTTCTGGGACTGGAAGGGACGCCTGGTCGACATCGCCGACGAGACGATCGTCGGCATCCTCGCCGGCATGGGGGTGGACGCCGCCACCCCGGAGTCCGCCGAGGCCGCCCTGGCCGAGATCAGGCTGCGCCCCTGGCGGCGCTCGCTGCCCCCGTGCGTGTCGATGGAGGAGGGCACGGCCACGACGGTGACCGTCCACGTGGCCGCCGGGGCGTCCGCGGTGTTGACCGTCCGTCTGGAGGACGGAGGCGTCCGGCTGACCCGCCAGGTCGACGACTGGGAGCCCGATCGCGAGGTCGACGGCCGCATGGTCGGCCAGGCCGCTTTCGCGCTGCCCGACGACCTGCCGCTCGGCTATCACCGCCTGCATCTGAGCAGCGACGGGCACGTCGCCGAGGGCACGCTCATCGTGAGCCCGCGCTTCCTCGGCTTCCCCGAATCGATGGGCGGCAAGCGCATCTGGGGGTACGCGACGCAGCTCTACAGCGTCCGGTCGGCCGACAGCTGGGGCATGGGCGACCTGCAGGATCTGGCGGATCTCGCCACCTGGTCGGCCACCCAGCAGTTCGCGAGCTACATCCTGACGAACCCGCTGCACGCCGCCGAGCCGATGCCGCCCGTCGAGCCGTCGCCGTACCTGCCCAGCAGCCGGCGCTACGTCAACCCGCTGTACCTGCGCCCCGAGCTCATCCCCGAGTACGCGACGCTCGACGAGAAGAAGCGCCGCCAGATCGCGACGATCAAGGGACGCCTGCTGCAGGGCCTGCGCAACGCCGACCGCATCGACCGCGACGCGATCTGGCGGGCGAAGATGGCGGCGCTCCGCATCATCTACGACGCAGGGCGCCCGGCGGCGCGCCAGATGAGCCGCGACGACTTCCTGCGGCGCGAGGGGTCGAACCTGCAGCACTTCTCGACGTGGTGCTCGCTGGTCGGCGAGTTCGGGATGGACTGGCGGTCGTGGCCGGAGGGCTTCCGGCGTCCGTCGTCGCCGGCCGTCGCCGGGTTCGCGCAGGCGCACTCCGACGAGATCGACTTCTTCATCTGGCTGCAGTGGATCGCCGACAACCAGCTCAGCGCGGCCGAGTCCGCGGCCGAGGACGCCGGCATGCGCGTCGGCATCATGAGCGACCTGGCGGTCGGCGTGAGCCACGAATCCGCGGAGGCGTGGATGCTGGGCGATTCGTTCGCCCGCGGGGTCAGCGTCGGCGCCCCGCCGGACGCCTACAACCAACTCGGGCAGGACTGGGGGCAGTCGCCGTGGCGTCCGGACCGGCTGGAGGAGCTCTCGTTCTGGCCGTTCCGCGCGATGGTGGCGGGCGTCCTGCGGCACTCCGGCGGCGTCCGGATCGACCACATCATGGGCCTGTTCCGGCTCTGGTGGGTGCCGCAGGGGATGCTGCCCACCCAGGGCAGCTACGTGAAGTACCCCCACGAGACCATGGTCGGCATCGTGATGCTGGAGGCCCACCGCGCCGGCGCGCTCGTCGTGGGCGAGGACCTGGGCACCGTGGAGCCCTGGGTGCGCACCTACCTGCGCGAGCGCGGCCTGCTGGGCACCTCGATCACGTGGTTCGAGCAGGCGGACGGCTCGCCCGTCCCGCCCGAGCAGTACCGCGAGTACTGCATGGCGTCGGTCACGACGCACGACCTGCCCCCGACGGCCGGCTACCTCGAGGGCGCCCACCTCAAGCTGCAGCACGAGCTGGGCCTGCTCACCGAGAACCTGGACGACGAGCTGGCCCGCTTCGACCGCGAGCTCGCCCAGTGGCGTGCCACGCTCGCCGAGCGCGGCCTGCTGCACGAGGGCGAGGGTGACGACGAGGCGGAGGCGATGGTGCTCGCCCTCTACCGGTTCCTCACCCAGTCGCGCTCGCGGGTGCTGAACGCGGCCCTGACGGACGCCGTCGGCGACCGCCGCATTCAGAACCAGCCGGGCACGATGAACGAGTACCCCAACTGGCGCGTGCCGCTCAGCGGCCCCGACGAGCAGCCGATGATGCTCGAGGAGGTCTTCGTCAGCGCGCGGGCGCAGCGGTTGGCGTCCGTGATGAACGGGTTCACCCGGCCCATCGTGGGCAGGCGCTGACGTGGCCGGCGGGCCGGGCACGCAGCGCTCGGTGACGCTGCGGTTCCTCGCCGCCCCCATGGACGCCAACGCGTCCGGCCGCGTCGGCGGCGGCAAGATGCTGGAGTGGATCGACAAGGCGGGCTACGCCGCGGCCGTCGGCTGGGCGGGCACCTACTGCGTGACGCTGTACGTCGGCAACATCCACTTCACGCGCCCCGTGCAGGTGGGGCACCTCGTCGAGGTGGAGGCGCGGGTCGTCTACACCGGACGCACGTCGCTGCAGGTCGTCTGCACCGTGTCGAGCGGCGACCCGCGGCAGGGCGACCTGCGCGTCAACACCGTCTGTCTGCTCGCGTTCGTCGCCATGGGCGACGACGGCAAGCCGACGCCCGTGCCCACGTTCGTGCCGGAGGACGCCTGGGAGGTCGCGCAGAACACGCGCGCCAAGGCGCTGAACGTCGTCCGGAAGGAGATCGAGGCCGAACTGGCCCGGCAGCGCTACTCCGAGCACACGGCCTCGTGCCGCGAGACGCTGCGGTTCCTGGCCGCCCCCACCGACGTGAATTGGGGCGGCAAGGTGCACGGCGGCTACGTCATGCACTGGATCTCCAGCACCGCCAAACTCGTCGCCGAGCGCTGGCATCAGGGCGAGGCGCGGGCGACGTTCGCCGGCGGCGTCCGGTTCTACCGGCCGATGTTCATCGGCGACCTCGTGGAGGTGGAGGCCCGACTGATTCTCACGGAGGGCTCGCTCATGCACGTCTCGGTGCACGTGCGCACCGGCGACCCGCGCAGCGCCGAGCCGCTGCCCACGTCGACCCACTGCACGATGGTCTACTCGGCCCTGGACGCCCGCGGCGCCCCCACGGACGTGCGGCCCTGGCGGCCCAGCCTGCCCGAGGACGTCCGGCTCGAGGACCATGCGCGCGCCCTCATCACGATCCGCCGCAAGCTGCTGCGCCCCGACCCGGCCTGAGCGCCCGCGCGCCGCTCAGGCGGTGTGCCGCACCCGGACGCCCGCGCCCGTCAACTCGGCCTTCACGGCCTTGAGGTTGCCGGGGTCGACGGCCGCGGTCAGGTCGACGAGCACGGTGGTGTCGAAGCCGGACCGCGCGGCGTCGATCGCCGTCGCCCGGACGCAGTAGTCGGTCGCGATGCCGCACACATCGACCTCGTGGACGCCGCGCGCCCGCAGGAAGTCGCCGAGTTTCGCTCGCGTGTGGTTCTCCTTGCCGCTGAACCCGGAGTAGCCGGCGTCGCGTTGCCCCTTGTCGAACACCCCGTCGAACGTGCGGTAGCGCAGGTTCGGGTGGAACTGCGCCCCCTCGGACTCCGCGACGCAATGCACCGGCCAGCTCTCGACGAAGTCGGGGTCGTCGCTGAAGTGGGTGCCCGGGTCGACGTGCCAGTCGCGGGTGGCGACGACGACGTCGTAACCGGGGGAGTGCGCGAGGTAGGCCGAGATCGCGGACGCCGCCGCGGCCCCGCCCTCGACGGCGAGCGCCCCGCCCTCGCAGAAGTCGTTTTGGACATCGACGACGATCAGTGCGCGCGTCATCGTGGACCCTCCTCACCGAGCATGACCGTGGGGATCGCCGGCTCCCCCTTGCTCATCTTGCGGGCGTTGCGGGGCAACTCGGCACGCGCGGCGGCGTGCCGGTCGCGGGCGGCCTCGAGGGGCTCGCGACCGACCACCTCGCCCGCGGTGATCAGCGGGACGAGGAGCGGCCGGTCGTTGTGGTCGCCGTCGCTCGGGACGCCCACCCCCACCACCTCGGCCTCGGCCCGGCCCTGCTCGTCGAGCCGGCGCAGCGCGGTCTTGCGGCCGCCGACGGTCGCCTTGTTGAGCGACAGCTTTTCGACCGGAACCATCGGCGCGTCGGCCTCGTCGCCGGACGCCCGGGCTACCAGCTTGTACACGAACGCGCAGGTGGGGTGCCCCGAGCCGGTGACGAGCGACGTGCCGACGCCGTAGCCGTCGACCGGCGCCCCCCGCAACGCGGCGATCTGGTATTCGTCGAGGTCGGACGTCACGACGATGCGCGTCTTCGTCGCCCCCAGCGAGTCGAGCAGCCCCCGGACGTCGACCGCCAACTCGGCCAGGTCGCCCGAGTCGAGGCGGATCGCGCCGAGGCGTCCGCCGGTCAACTCGACGCCGAGCTTGACCGCCTCGTGGATGTCGTAGGTGTCGACGAGCAGCGTGGTCGCCTCGCCGAGCGAGGCGATCTGGGCGCGGAAGGCGTCCGATTCCGAATCGTGCAGCAGCGTGAACGAGTGCGCCGCGGTGCCCGCCGTCGGGACGCCGTACCGGCGCCCCGCCTCCAGATTCGACGTCGACGCGAACCCGGCCACGTAGGCCGCCCGCGCGGCGGCGACGCCCGCCCACTCGTGTGTGCGGCGCGACCCCATCTCGATGCAAGGCCGGCCGTCGGCCATCAGCGTCATGCGGGACGCCGCCGACGCGATCGCCGAGTCGTAGTTGTAGATGGACAGCAGCACCGTCTCGAGGATGCACGCCTCGGCGAACGACCCCTCGACCTGCAGCAGCGGGGAGTGCGGGAAGTACATCTCGCCCTCGGGGTAGCCCCACACGTCGCCGGAGAAGCGGTACGACGACAGCCAGTGCGCCGTCTCATCGTTGACGACCTTCTTCTCGGCGAGGAAACCCAACGTCTCGTCGTCGAAGCGGAACGCCTCGATCGCGTCGAGCATGCGACCCACCCCGGCGACCACGCCGTAGCGACGCCCCTCCGGTAGCCGGCGCGGGAAAAGCTCGAAGACCGACCGGCGAAAGGCCCGGCCGGACCCCATGGCCGCCTGGACCATCGTGAGCTCGTAGTGGTCGGTGAGCAACGCCGTCGTCGTGGTCATGCAGGTCAGCCTAGTCACAGGATCTGACAGAATGGCAGGCATGGCTCATCCAGAAAAGCCCGGTGTTCCCGCCGGCGGGACGGCCGTCGACGAGCGGCCCGCAGGTGCGGCGCTCGACCTCGCCGGGTGGGTCACGATCGTGTGGGACGACCCGGTGAACCTCATGAGTTACGTCACCCACGTCTTCGTCACCTACTTCGGCTACCCCAAGCAGAAGGCCGAGCGGCTCATGATGCAGGTGCACACGAAGGGCAAAGCCGTCGTCAACGCCGGCACGCGGGAGGAGATGGAGCGCGACGTCAACGCGCTCCACGCCTACGGCCTGTGGGCCACGTTGGAGAGGTCCGAGTGAGGGATTTTTCTCGCCGGAAAGGCGTCTACACCGCCCGCCTGGAGGAGTTCGAGGTCGCGCTGCTCGAATCGCTCGTCCAGCAGGTCGTCGACCTGATCAGCGGCGACCTCGCGCCCGAGAGCTCCGACCCGTTCGAGCAGCTCGTCGGCTGCATGGGGGCCGGCCCGTCGCTGGACCACGAGGATCCGGTGATCGCGCGCCTCTTCCCCGACGCCTACCCCGACGACCCGTCCGCGAGTTCCGACTTCCGCCGCTACACCGAGTCGGACGCCGTCCGCTCGCGGCTGGCCGATGCCCAGATCGTCCTGGAGGACCTGGGGGCGACCCACGACGGCAAGGAGCCCGTGCGCATCGCGCCCGACCGCGTCACCCCCTGGATCAAGACGCTCAACGCGCTGCGGCTCGCCCTATCCGCGCGACTCGGCATCACCGACGACGCGGCGTACAACAACCTGTCGCGCCTGCCCGCCCGCGACCCGCGCTCGCAGATGGTGAACCTCTACAACTGGATCGGCTACGTGCTGGAGAGCCTGCTCAGCGCCCTGCGCTGACGGGGACGCGAGTCACGGACGCGGACTCCGACGCGGGGCTCGCGCTCCGGTGCTCCTGTGAGCGCGCCGATGCCCCTTCCCGAACCGAACTGCCCCGCCCGGAACCGCAACGCCTGCAGCGTTGACGAAACGCCTGCAGTAAACCGCGCAACGCCTGCAGCGTTTCGACCACGCCTGCCTTAATCGAGAACGCTGCCTTACGTAAGGCAGCGTTGCGGCCGGAGCCCGGCGTTTCGAGAACGCCTGCAGCGTTTCGACAACACCTGCAGCGTTTCGACAACACCTGCAGCGTTTCGGACGCCAGCCCATCCGATGCCCCCAGACCTCGGCCACCCAACGGACCTCCCGCTCCGGAGGCCCCCGACGAGCCCCCACCGACACAGCGAGGACGCCGCGGCAGGTGCCGCGGCGTCCTCGGGTGGAGAAGGAGCGAAGCGCTCAGTCGACGTCCTCGTCGACCCAGTCGAAGGTCCGGGTCACGGCCTTCTTCCAGTTGCGGTAGAGGCGCTCGCGCTGGTCGGCGTCCATCTGGGGGGTCCAGCGCTTGTCTTCGGCCCAGTTGTCGATGACGTCCTGCTCGCCCTCCCAGTAGCCGACGGCGATGCCGGCGGCGTAGGCCGCGCCGAGCGCGGTGGTCTCGGCGACCACCGGACGCACGACGTCGACGCCCAGCATGTCCGCCTGGAACTGCATCAGGGTCTCGTTGGCCGTCATGCCGCCGTCGACCTTGAGCTCGGTGAGCTCGACGCCGGAGTCGGCGTTCATGGCGTCCAGCACCTCGCGGGTCTGGAAGGCCGTGGCCTCCAGCGCGGCCCGCGCGATGTGGTTGCGGTTCACGTACCGGGTCATGCCGACGAGCGCGCCGCGGGCGTCCGAGCGCCAGTAGGGCGCGAACAGGCCCGAGAACGCGGGGACGAAGTAGACGCCGCCGTTGTCCTCCACCTCGAGGGCGAGCTTCTCGACCTCGGGGGCGCTGTCGAACATCTTCAGGTTGTCGCGCAGCCACTGCACCAGCGAGCCGGTGACCGCGATCGAGCCCTCGAGCGCGTAGATCGGCTTGCGGTCGCCGATCTTGTAGCACACGGTCGTGAGGAGGCCGTTCTTGCTGGGGACGATCTCCTCGCCGGTGTTCATCAGCATGAAGTTGCCGGTGCCGTAGGTGTTCTTGGCCATGCCGACCTCGAAACAGGCCTGGCCGAACGTGGCCGCCTGCTGGTCGCCGAGGATGCCGGCGATCGGGGTGTCGACGAGCAGGCCCTTCTGGCGGCCCTTGCCGTAGACCTCGGAGCTGCTCTTGATCTCGGGGAGCATGCTGACCGGGATCGTCATGTCGGCGGCGATCTCCTCGTCCCACGACAGGGTCTTGAGGTCCATCAGCATGGTGCGGGACGCGTTGGTCACGTCGGTCACATGGACGCCGCCGTCGACCCCGCCCGTCATGTTCCACAGCACCCACGTGTCGATCGTGCCCATGAGCAGCTTGCCGGCCTCGGCGTCCGCCCGCGCGCCGTCGACGTTGTCGAGGATCCACTTGACCTTGGGCCCGCAGAAGTAGGTGGCCAGCGGCAGGCCCACCCGATCCTTGTACTTGTCCTGCCCAGCGTCGCCGCCGAGCTCCTCGATGATCTTCTGCGTCCGCGTGTCCTGCCACACGATCGCGTTGTAGACCGGCTCGCCCGTCTCCTTGTTCCAGACGACCGTGGTCTCGCGCTGGTTCGTGATGCCGACCGCGGCGATCTGGTCCCGGTTGACGGACGCCTTGCTCAGCGCCTGCGCGACCACCTCGCGCACGCTCTCCCAAATCTCCATCGGATCGTGCTCCACCCAGCCCGCGCGCGGGAAGATCTGCTCGTGCTCCCGCTGCCCGGTCGCGACGATGCGGCCGGAGTGGTCGAAGATGATGGCCCGGGAACTCGTGGTGCCCTGGTCGATGGCGAGGACGTAATTCTCCTGCGTCATTGCATGTTCCTCCATGTCGGATATTCCGTAGACGAGAAACTACCGGGTCGGGGTACGAGCCCGATAGGGAGCGCACGCCCGTGCACCCCGCGCCGCGACGCGACGACGTTCGCCCATGTCGTGCTCAGTGACTCGCCGAATCCCTGCGTAAAACGCGCATGTGCCACCCTGGAGCGCGTGATTCGATCTATCGCCCGCGGGTGCGATTATGTTACGTTGTGAACGGATGCTCGCGATCAATGGGCGTTCGTGCAGAGATGAGGAGAAGAAGTGAATGAACGACCGGTATGAGCAGATGTACGACGCAGCGACGCGCTACTACATTCAAGGCGAGACCATGGACACCATCGCCCGTGGGCTCGGGGTCTCCCGATCGTCGGTTTCACGGCTGTTGAGCCAGGCGCGCGAGCGCGGCCTGGTACGGATTTCGCTCGCCGAGCACTCGGGCTCGCGGTCGCCGATGGCGCTGACGCTGGCCGAGCAGTTCGGCATCCAGGTGCACCTCGTCAACGTCGGCGAGGGCGCGCGGTTGAACTCCCGCTTCGAGAAGGTCGCCCGGCACGCGGCCACCCTGCTGAACTCCGTGGTCGCCGACGACCAGTTGATCGGCGTGGCGTGGGGCGTGACCATGACCCACATCGCGAAGCACGTCGAGCCGCGGCCCCTGACGGGGGTCACGGTCGTGCAGATGAACGGCAGCACGAACCGGTACGACTCGGCGTCCCCCTATGTGGGGTCGATCATGCAATCCATCGCCGAGAAGTACGGCGCGCGCGTGGCGCTGTTCCCGGTGCCCGCGTTCTTCGACTACTCCGACACCAAGAGCGCGATGTGGCGCGAGCGGTCGGTGCAGCGGGTGCTCGAGTTGCAGCGCCGGCTCGACGTGGCGGTCTTCGGCGTCGGGTCGCTGCACGGCGGCGTCCCCTCGCACGTCTACACCGCGGGGTACCTGGACGCCGCCGAGCTGGCGCAGATCGAGCGGCAGGGGGCGGTCGGCGACGTGTGCACGGTGTTGCTGCGGGAGGACGGGTCGTATTCCGACATCACGTTCAACGACCGGGCGACCGGCCTGACCCCGCGCGAGCTGGCGCGCGTGCCGCGGCGCATCTGCGTCGTGCCCGACCCGCGCCGCGCTCCGGCCCTGCTGGGCGCGCTGCGCGCCGGGGTCGCGACCGACCTGGTGTGCGACGACGTCACCGCGCGCGCAGTGGTCGAGCGGATGGGCGGCTGACGTCCTGAACGTCCTCCCACCTGTCGCGCAAGGTCGTGGAGTCTGGCCGAGATATGCCCGTTTCGTTGCCGCGGGCCCTCCGCGATCCTAGGCTGACGCAGACGGACCATCGCCGAGGATGGCCACGACCCGAGGAGGAAAGTCGGCGTGAGAAGACTTCAGGCAGACGTCGTGGTGATCGGTGGCGGGTCCACCGGCGCCGGCGTGGTTCGGGACGCCGCGATGCGCGGCTACAAGGCCATTCTCGTCGACAAGTCCGATCTGGGGCAGGGGACGACGGGGCGCTTCCACGGGCTGCTGCACTCCGGCGGCCGCTACGTCGTGAGCGATCCGGGCTCGGCCACCGAGTGCGCCGAGGAGAACGCGATCATCACCCGCATCCAGCCCGGCGCGGTCGAAGAGACCGGCGGGTTGTTCGTCGCGACGCCGGGCGACGATCCCGAGTACGGCGACCGGTTCCTGGCCGGCGCGGCCGCCACGGGCGTCCCGGCGCGGGAGATCCCGGTCGCCGAAGCGTTGCGGCGCGAGCCGCGGCTGAACCCCGGCATCTTCCGGGCGATCGAGGTGCAGGACGGGTCGGTCGACGGCTGGCAGCTCGTCTGGGGCGCCGCGTCCTCGGCCATCGAGCACGGGGGCCAGGTGCTCACCTACCACCCGGTCACGCGCATCGAGCACGACGGAGACCAGGTCAAGGCGGTGTTCTGCTACGACCAGAAGGGCGGGGAGGACGTCCAGATCGACTGCCGCTTCGTCCTGAACTGCGCGGGCCCGTGGGCCGAGGGCATCACCCACATGGCCGGGCTGCCGCCCGTGCCGGTCATCCCGGGCCGCGGCATCATGATCGCGATGAACCACCGCCTGGTGAACAGCGTGGTCAACCGCCTGATCTACCCGGCCGACGGCGACATCCTCGTCCCGGTGCACACGGTGTCGATCATCGGCACGACCGACGTCAAGGAGAGCCACCCCGACGACCTGCCCATCCCGCGCGACGAGGTGCAGCAGATGTTCGACGCCGGTGAGGCGCTCATCCCGGGCTTCCGCCGGGCGCGCGCGCTGCACGCCTGGTCGGGGGCGCGTCCGCTGATCAAGGACGATCGGGTGTCGGCGTCCGACACGCGCCACATGAGCCGCGGCATGGCGGTCATCGACCACCTCGAGCGCGACGGCATCAAGGGCATGCTGACGATCGGCGGGGGCAAGCTGACGACCTACCGCCTCATGGCCGAGCACATCGTCGACGCCATGTGCGCGCAGCTCGGCGAGCAGCGGGCATGCACGACGGCCGACGAGGTCATCGACTTCAACAACGACCCGCCGAAGAACTACGTGATCACCCACCGGCTGGAGGATCGCGAGGAGGACCGGCTCGACGACCAGATCATCTGCGAGTGCGAGCTCATGAGCAAGCGCATGTTCGTCGAGGCGCTCGACGAGCAGCCGACCGGCACGCTGGACGACCTCCGGCGCCAGTTGCGCCTCGGCATGGGTCCTTGTCAGGGGGGCTTCTGCTCGATGCGCGCCGCGGGCATCGCGCACGACCACGGCGCGATCGACGTCGAGCGCGCGACGGGCCTGCTGCGCCTGTTCCTCAAGAACCGCTGGATCGGGCTGTGGCCCATCCTCTACGGCGACCAGGTGCGGCAGACGGCGCTGGACGACTGGATCTATCAGGGGACGTTGGACGTCGAGCACCTGCCGGTGCCGGCCGAGGAGGTTGTGCGATGAGGGACGCCATCGTCATCGGGTCGGGGCTCGCGGGGCTGACCGCGGCGCTGCGGCTCGCGAAGGGCGGCAAGACGGTGTCGCTCATCTCCAAGGGGCCGGGCGGCCTGCAGTTGTCGCAGGGCACGTTCGACATCCTCGGCTACAGCCCCGACCGCGTCTCCGACCCGCTGGACGCCGTGGGCGCCCTGGCGAAGACCAAGCCCGAGCACCCCTACGCCGTGCTGGGGGCGGACGCCGTCCGCGAGGCCGCGGAGTTCGTCGCCGGCCTCGTCCCCGATCTGCTGGCGGGCGATCCGGCGTCCAACGTGAACCTGCCGACCGCGGTCGGCGCCGTGCGGCCGACCGCCCTCGCCCAGCCGAGCATGATCGACGGCGCGGTGAAGGACGGCAACGCCTACGTGGTCGTGGGGCTGCGGCGGCTCAAGGACTTCCAGGCCACGCTCGTGGCCGGCAACCTCGACCGGGCCGAGGTGCCCGGCGGCGGGTCGGTGTCGGCGCGCGCGGTGTGGATCGACGTCCCGGCGCGCCCGGAGGAGGCCGACACCACGGGCCTCACCTACGCCCGCGCGCTGGACGACCCGAACGTCCGGGCGACGTTCGCCAAGGCCGTCGCCAAGCAGGCGAACGCGGGGGAGATCGTGGTGCTGCCCGGCGTCCTCGGGCTCGACGACCACGACGCCTGGCGCGACATCGCCCAGATCGTCGACCATCCGGTCTGCGAGGTTCCGCTGCCGCCGCCCGGCGTCCCGGGGCTTCGGCTCTTCCGGACGCTGTCGGCCCTGGCGCGCGACGCGGGCGTCCGGATGATCAACGGCTCCAAGGTGATCGCCAAGCGCGTCGAGGGCGATCGGGTCGTGAGCGTCTCGATCAGCTCGGCCGGCCACGCGCGGGAGTACGAGGCGTCCGCGTTCGTGTTCGCGCCCGGCGGGTTCGAGAGCGGGGCGTTGGCCGTCGACTCCTACGGCCACATCACCGAGCCGGCGCTCGGGCTGCCTCTCTCGCACGACTCGGCGGAGGGCCTCATCCACGGCGACTTCTGGGGCAGCGATCAAGCGCTGTTCGAGGTCGGCGTCCGGGTGGATCAATCGATGCGGGTCCTCGGGCCCGACTCGGCGCCCGTCTATTCCAACCTGTTCGCCGCGGGCGGCATCCTCGCCGGAGCCACCCGCTGGCGCGAGAAGTCGGGCGAGGGCATCGCCGCGGCGAGCGCGCTTCGAGCAGCCGACACGATCCTCGGGGAGGAAAAGTGAGCAAGAAGCTCGATCTGAGCACCGTCGTGAAGTCCGTGTCGTCGGCCGCGAAGTCGGCCGGCGCGCAGGTGGCCAGCGGCGCCCGCAAGGTCACCCAGCGCGACACGGCTCCCGACGCGGCCGAGCGGCTGGGTAACGAGCTGGCGCGGTCGACCCTCGACCACTGCGTGAAGTGCACGGTGTGCGAGACCAACTGCCCGGTCTCCCGGGTGACGCCGCTGTTCTCGGGGCCGAAGTTCGTCGGCCCGCAGGGGGAGCGGTTCCGCCACGGCGATTCCGTCGACCACTCGGTCGACTACTGCTCGAGTTGCGGCACGTGCACGGTCGTGTGCCCGCAGGGCGTCAACGTGGCCGAGATCAACTCGCTCGCGCGCGCCGCGATGAAGCAGCAGAACGGCATGCCGATCCGCGATCAGCTCATCAGCCGCACGACGATCATGGGCGCGGCCATGACGCCCGTCGCCCCGGTCGCCAACGCCGTGCTCGGGTTCAAGCCGGCGCGCGTCGTGATGGAGAAGGTCGTCGGCGTCCATCGGGACGCCCCGATGCCGACCGCGCGCCCCGAGACGCTGGCCACGTGGCTGAAGAAGCGGCCCAAGCCGACGAAGCCCGCCACCCGCGGCCCGATCGTCTACTTCCACGGCTGCGCGGGCGGCTACTTCGAGGTGGAGACGTCGAAGCAGACCATCGAGGTGCTGGAGCACCTGGGGTACGAGGTGCTCGTGCCCAAGCAGGGCTGCTGCGGCCTGGCGGAGCAGAGCAACGGGCTGTTCGAGTCGGCGAAGAAGTCGGTGCGGTCGCTGGTGAGGGCGCTGCGCACGGCCGGCACCGATCTCACGATCATCAGCTCGTCCGGCTCGTGCACGGGCATGCTCAAACACGAGGCGCACGAGATCCTCGGGGTCGACGATTCCGAGCTCGCCGACGTGGGCACCCGCATCCGTGAGTTCTCCGAGTTCCTGCTCGACCTGTACGACGCGGGGGAGTTCCCGGCCGAGGAGTTGCGCCCGCTGCAGATGACCGTGCCCTATCACGCGCCCTGCCAGCTCAAGAGCCAGGGCATGGGGACGCCGGCGGCCGACCTGCTGCGCCTCATTCCGGGGCTCACGGTCGTCGACAGCGACGCGGTGTGCTGCGGCATCGCCGGCACCTACGGGCTCAAGAAGGAGAAGTACGACATCGCCCAGGCCGTGGGCAAGCCGCTGTTCGACATGGTGCAGGCCACCAACAAGGACCTGGCGGTCTGCGACACCGAGACCTGCCGCTGGCAGATCCAAAAGGGCAGCGGCGTCCCGACCGTGCACCCCGTGACCCTGCTGCACCGCTCGCTCGGGCTTTCGTGATCTCGGTGCCCGCTGGGGCGTCCTTGCCAGGACGCCCCAGTGGAGCGCCGATTCCGTGAGTGGCTAGGATCGGACGCCGTGGACATCGACGCACCCATCGGCCTGTTCGACTCCGGTTTCGGCGGCCTGACGGTCGCCCGCGCGGTGGTCGACCAGTTGCCGGGCGAAGACATCGTGTATTTGGGCGATACCGCGCGGGCGCCGTACGGGCCGAAGTCGATCCCCGAGGTGCGTGAGTACGCGCTCGAGTGCCTCGACTACCTGTACGACCTCGGCGTCAAGGCGCTTGTGATCGCGTGCAACTCGGCGTCGTCCGCCGTGCTGCGCGACGCCCGCGAGCGCTACGACGTGCCGGTCGTCGAGGTCATCATGCCCGCGGTGCGGCGGGCCGTCCGGGTGACGAAGAACGGCCGCATCGGGGTCATCTGCACCCTCGCTACCGCGCATTCGCGCAGCTACGACGACGCGATCGGGGCGGTGCCGGACGTGCAGTTGTTCACCTCGCCGTGCCCCGAGTTCGTGGACTACGTCGAGGCCGGCATCACCGGTGGCCCCAAGCTGTTGGGCATCGCCGCCGACTACCTGAAGCCGCTCGCGGAGCAGCACGTCGACACGCTCATCCTCGGCTGTACCCACTACCCGCTGCTGACCGGCGTCATCAGCTATGTGATGGGCGACCAGGTCACCCTCGTGTCGTCGTCGGAGGAGTGCGCCCGCGAGACCTACGTGACCCTCACCGGTAAGGGGCTGGTGCGCCCGGGGCCGCGGGAGGGCAAACGCGTCTTCCTCACCACCGGCAACCCCGAGAAGTTCGAGGGCATCGCCCGACGCCTCACCCGCGGTTTCGTCGACGACGCCGAGCAGGTCTTCGCCGCCCCGGTGCCGGTGCGTTTCGGCGGGTAGGGGCGGGATCATCCCGGCGTCGGACGCCCGGCGCCGGCGGCGTCCGTTTGGAATCGTGTCCGGCCCGGTCGCTAGGGTGAAACCCATGACGATCACCCGCGCGGACGGCCGCGCCTTCGACCAGCTTCGCGACGTCCGGCTCACGCGGGGGTGGCTCGACCATGCGGAGGGTTCGGTGCTCGTCGAGTTCGGGCGCACGCGGGTGCTGGTCGCGGCGTCCGTCACCGAGGGCGTCCCGCGCTGGCGCAAGGGCTCGGGGCTGGGCTGGGTGACGAGCGAGTACGAGATGCTGCCGCGCTCCACCAACACGCGCAGCGACCGCGAGTCGCGCAAGGGCCGGGTGGGCGGCCGCACGCACGAGATCAGCCGGCTGATCGGGCGCGCGCTGCGCGCCGTCATCGACTACAAGGCGCTCGGCGAGAACACGATCGTGATCGACTGCGACGTGCTGCAGGCCGACGGCGGCACGCGCACGGCGTCCATCACGGGCGCGTACGTCGCGCTGGCGGACGCCGTGGAGTGGCTGCGCGCGCGCCGGCTCCTCGCCGGCGAGCCGCTGAAGGGGTCGGTGGCGGCCGTGTCGGTGGGGGTGATCGACGGCGCCGCGCTGCTCGACCTGCCGTACGAGGAGGATTCGCGAGCCGACGTCGACATGAACATCGTGTGCACCGGCGACGGGCGTCTCGTCGAGGTGCAGGGCACCGCCGAGGGGGAGCCGTTCGACCGGGCCCTGCTCGACCGCCTGCTCGACCTGGGCACGGCGGGCTGCGCCGAGCTGACCCGCCTGCAGCAGGAGGCGCTGCGCGCCTGAGGCCGCGGGGGCGTCCGACGGAGGCGTCCGTAGAGTGGGCGGAATAGGCTCCGCGGAAGCGTCGTTACGCTACCGTGACCAACGACCCCTTCCGGGTCGGATCATCCCCAGCCGAAGGATCTTTCCTGATGGAGCGCCGCACGGAATCCCGTTCGTCCGACGCCGCACGCCTCGTGCGGGTGCCGGGAATGGCGACGTGTCCGTGTTGTTGTTGCCGCTGACCGCGCTCGCCGGCTGAGCCCGGGCCGCCTCAGGCCCACCATCTCTCGCGCTGGGCGCGTCGTCATCTGCTGACGCCGCGCGCTGTCGCGCGCCCTTCCGCATCTGCACACCCACCGCCCCGTCCGCTGGGCCGGGGCCTTCGAGAAGGAAATCCTCATGTCATTTTCGCAATCCGTCGACGGCGCCGCGCAGCGCGTCGCCGAAGACTCCGCGGCCCCGGACGGGGCCGGCAAGTTCTCCGTCAACGAGGACTGGCTGGCCGTCGTCGTCGGCCTCGTCCTGCTCGCGCTCGCGCTCACCGGCGTCATCCCGGCGGGGCTGATCCCGTGAGCGCGCGGCGATTCAGCGACCCGGCCCTCGACGAGCGGGCGCTCGACGACGCGACGGCCGACGAATCCACGGCGGTCCGGACGACCGCTGACGACCGCCGCCCGGCCGCACCGGAGGCGTCCGGCGGCGAGCAGGGCGAGCAGCCCACCCCGTTCACGTGGGGCGGGTTCCTGGGCGGCGTCGCGGTGGTGCTCGCGCTCGGGATCGGCGTCCGGGTGCTCACCGAGAACGTGCCCGTCTGGACGAGGGGGACGCCGTTCGGCCCCCTCGCGGCCACGATCGAGTTCCCGATCTATGCGATCCTGCTCGGTCTCGTCGGCAACGTCGTGGTGAGCGCGTCGGGGCTACGGGACCGGCTGGCGTCCGGCTTCCGCACCGAGTTTTTCATCAAGACGGGCCTGGTGCTGCTGGGGGCCTCCATCAATGTCGCGGTGATCGTCCGTGCGGCGGGGCCCGCGGTCGCCCAGGCCGTGCTGCTCATCAGCGCCGTGTTCCTGTTCACGTGGTGGGTCGCCGGCAAGCTGGGCGTCGAGGAGCGGCTGCGCGCCCTGCTGTCGACGGCCGTCTCCATCTGCGGCGTGAGCGCGGCCATCGCGGCCGCCGGCGCGGTGAAGGCGAAGAAGGAGGATCTGGCCTACACCGCCAGCCTCGTCATCATCTTCGCGCTGCCGTCGATCTTCCTGCTGCCGTGGCTGGCCGGCGTCCTCGGGCTGAGCCCGGCCGTCACCGGCGCCTGGATCGGGGGCAACATCGACACGACGGCCGCCGTGACCGCGGCCGGCACGCTGGCCGGCGAGCAGCCGCTGCAGATCGCGAGCATCGTCAAGGTGACGCAGAACGCTCTGCTCGGCGTCGCGGCCATCGCGCTGACGCTGTACTTCACGTACAAGGTCGATCGCACCGAGGGGGCGGCGCGGCCGAGCGCCGGCGTCCTGTGGCAGCGGTTCCCGAAGTTCGTGCTGGGGTTCCTGGCCGCGTCGATCGTGGCGACGATCTTCTCCAGCGTGGTGCCGGCGGCGTCCGCGAAGCCGGCGATCGGCGTCGCGAACGACCTGCGGACGTGGTTCCTGATCCTCGCGTTCGTCTCCATCGGGCTGGAGTTCAAGGCGTCCAGCCTGAAGCGGTTCGGCTGGCGTCCGATCGCGACGTTCGGCGCCGCGACCGTCGCGAACCTGGTGTTCGGCCTGATCCTGGCGTTGCTGCTGTTCTCCAGCTTCACCTTCTGAGCCGTCACCCACCCGAGGCTGGACGCCGACACCCCGGCCGCCAGTCCCGCCCCGCCGCCGGGCCGGGCCCAGCAGGGCCCGGGCCCGGCGGTAGGGTTTTCGCATGATCTCTCGGGTCGTTCTCGCCACCCACAACGCCAAGAAGCTCGCCGAACTCAGCCGCGTCCTGGCCGGGCAGGGGTTGAGCATCGCGGTCGACGGGCTGGATTCGCTCGGCGCGTTCCCCGAGCCGGCCGAGACCGAGGACTCCTTCGAGGGCAACGCCCTCATCAAGGCCCGGGCCGCCTGGCTCGCGACCGGGCTGCCCGCGCTCGCCGACGACTCCGGGCTCGAGGTGGACGCGCTGCACGGCATGCCGGGCGTCCTGTCGTCCCGGTGGAGCGGCGCGGAGGCGTCCGACGCGAAGAATCTGCGGCTGGTGCTCGAGCAGATCGCGGATCTCCCCGACGACCGCCGGACGGCCCGGTTCGTGTGCGCAATGGCGCTCGTCCTGCCGGACGGCGACATCCACACGCTGCGCCGCAGCGTGGAGGGACGCCTCGTGCGCGAGCCCCGCGGCACGAACGGCTTCGGCTACGACCCGGCGTTCGTGCCCGACGGGTTCGACGTGACGACCGCGGAGATGTCGGCGGAGGAGAAGGACGCGATCAGCCACCGGGGTCAGGCGGTCCGGGCGATGGCCGAGGTGCTGGCGAACCTCGCCGGGGGCACGGCCTCCGCCGGATAGGCCGAAGGGGGGTCTAGACTCGGCGTCTCCCACAGGAGGTTTGGATGCAGCAGTACCTCGATCTCGTCCGGCGGATTCTCGACGAGGGCGCCGACAAGGGCGATCGCACCGGCACCGGCACGAAGAGCGTCTTCGGGCACCAGATGCGGTTCGACCTCAACGCGGGGTTCCCGCTGCTCACCACGAAGAAGCTGCACACCCGGTCGATCTTCGGGGAGCTGCTGTGGTTCCTGCGCGGGGACACGAACGTGGCCTGGCTGCACGAGAACGGCATCACGATCTGGGACGAATGGGCGGACGCCGACGGCGAACTGGGCCCGATCTACGGCCACCAGTGGCGCTCGTGGCCGACGCCGGACGGCCGGCACGTCGACCAGATCGCCGGCGTGATCGACGCCCTGAAGGCCAACCCCGACAGCCGCCGCCACCTCGTGTCGGCGTGGAACGTGGGCGAGCTCGACGCGATGGCGCTCCCGCCCTGCCACGCGCTGTTCCAGTTCTACGTCGCCGACGGACGCCTGTCGTGCCAGCTCTACCAGCGCTCGGCGGACGTCTTCCTCGGCGTCCCGTTCAACATCGCCTCCTACGCGCTGCTGACGCAGATGGTCGCGCAGGTGACCGGGCTCGGGCTGGGCGACTTCGTCCACACGCTCGGCGACGCGCACCTGTACGCCAACCACCTCGACCAGGCCCGGCTGCAGCTCACCCGCGAGCCGCGCGCGCTGCCCAGGCTCGCGCTGAACCCGGCCGTGACGAGCATCGATGGCTTCACGCTCGCCGACATCGAGGTGCTCGACTACGACCCGCACCCGGGTATCAAGGCCCCGATCGCGGTCTGAGGGGCGGTCGCCGTGCGCCTCGCCCATCACCTGAAGCTGCTGCTCCACCGGCCGCTGCGCGCGCTGGAGCGGCGCGAGTTCACGACGTCCGGGGGCCGCGTCCGCGTGCACCTGCGGTGGGATCTCGACCGCCAGGAGGCCGCCGACGACGACCTGCCGACGTTCGTGTTCGTCCACGGGCTCGGCGTCTCGTCGCGCTACTTCGTGCCGGTCGCCGACCGGCTGGCCGACCGGGGGCGCATCGTCCTGTTCGACCTGCCGGGCTTCGCGCGCCTGCCGACGCCGAAGGCGCCGCTGTCGATCGAGGGGTTCGCCGACGTCGTCGCGGAGGCCCTGGAGCGGGTCGACCTGCCGGGGCGTCCGGTACTGGTCGGCCATTCGATGGGCTGCCAGGTCGTCGCCGAATTGCTCGCGACGCAGGCCGTGCGGTGCCACGAGGCGATGCTGATCAACCCGGTGGTGAACGAGGGGGAACGGACGGTCCGGCTCGTCCTGCGCCGGTTCGCCCAGGCCGCCCGCTACGAGAGCCGCGCGAACGCGCTGGCCGCCCTGACCGCGTACGCCCGGTGTGGGCTGCGCTGGGTGGCCGACACGATGCCGCGCATGGTCACCTACCCCATCGAGCGGCGGCTGGCCGGGGTGGACGCCGACGTCGTGATCGTCCGCGGGGAGAACGACGCGCTCGTGCCGGACGCGTGGGCGCAGTTGTTGGCGTCCGCGCCGGCGCAGGGCCGCGTCGTGACGCTCGACGGGGCCGCGCACGGCGCCGTCTTCGATCATGCCGAGCAGATCGCCGAGGAGCTGCTGCGGCTCACCGGGCTGCCGACCGAGGAGGCCGCGCGGTGAGCCGGACGCGGGGCCGGCGGCGTCCCGCGAACGGGCCGGCCGCGGGGGCCGAACCGTCCGGACGCCCCGCACCCCGCGGACGCCGCCCCTGGCTGCGCCGGCTCCACCAGCTCGCGGTCGGGGTCGCGGACTGGGCCTACGTCCTGCCGCACTGGGCGGCGTGCTGGCTGCCGAGGCGTCCGGTCGAGACGATCGCCCCGCGCGGAACCCCTTGTGGGGCGCCGGTCGTCGTGCTGCCGGGCGTGCTGGAGAACTGGCGGTTCCAGCTCCCGCTCGCGCGCGGGCTGGCCACGCGCGGGCACGAGGTGCACCTGCTGCCGCAGTTGGGCGCGAACCTCGCGACGTTCCCGGACGCCGCGGCGATCGTCGCCGCCGAGCTGCGCCGGCGCGCCCTGGACGACGTCGTGGTCGTCGCCCACTCCAAGGGCGGCCTGGTCGCGAAGGAACTGCTGCTCGACCCCGAGACCACCGGACGCCTCCGCGGCGTCGTGGCCGTCGGGACGCCGTTCTCGGGGTCGACGTGGGCGCGCGTCCTGCCGGCCCGGACGATGCTGGGCGCGTTCTCGCCGCGCGGCCTCGATCTCGGACGCCTCCTCGCGGACGTCTCCGTGAACGATCGCATCGTCTCGCTCAGCCCGGCGTGGGACGAGGTGATCCCCGAGGGCTCGCATCTGGCCGGCGCGCACAACGTCACCCTGAACCGCTCGGGGCATTTCCTGCCGCTCGTTCACCCCGACGTGCACGAGATCGTGCACGCCCACGTCGACTCCTTCGAGAGGATCACTCCCATGCGCATCATCGCCATCGCGATCGTGGACGCCGACGGCGTCCTGGGGGACGGGCGCGCCCAGCCGTTCGAGTTCGCGGAGGACTGGGCCCGCTACAAGCGGGTCACGCTCGGGCACCCCATGATCATGGGCCGCGCGACCCACGACGCGATCGGCCGCTGGCTGCCGGGACGGACGACGATCGTCGTGACGCGGCGTCCGGACGCCGTGCAGCTGCCCACCGACGGCCGGGCGACCGGCTACGCGGTCTCCTCGGTCGAGGACGCCCTCGCGCTGGCCCGCTCGCTCGACGACGTGGTGTACGTCGCCGGCGGGGGGACGATCTACCGGGCGCTGTGGGACGCGCTGACCGAGCTCGATCTCACCGAGGTGCACGCGCGGGCGGACGTCCCCGCTGACAAGGCGGTTCGCCTGCCCGAGGTGCGTCCGGACGAGTGGCGGGAGGTGCGCCGGGAGCCGCGCGGCGAGTTCGACTTCGTCGGTTACGAGCGCGTCCCGCGCGCCTCGAGCACGTAGCCGAGCCCGGCGAGCGCGTGCATGCCGGCGCCCGCCCAGAGCAGCGAGCGTCCGGCGTTCGTGAACTGCGGCAGCCACGTGGACGCCGCGACGAGCAGCACGAGCGCCACGAACAGCACCGCCGTGCGCACCTTGCCGAGCCAGTTCACATGGATGTGCCCGCGCGCGGCGGCGTGGCCCGCGAGCAGGACGGTCGCGGCGTCCGTCACGAGGATGAGCGCGACGACCCACCACGAGACCAACTGCTGCAGCGCGAGGCAGACCACGACCGCGCTGATGCCCAGACGGTCGGCGATCGGGTCGAGGATCTCGCCGACCCGCGAGACCTGGTTCGTGCGGCGGGCGAGCCAGCCGTCCACCCAGTCGGTGCCGGCCCACAGCACGAGCAGCACGACGGCAAGGGGGCCTGGGTTCGGGTCGAGGATCCGCCAACACACCGGAACCAGCAGCAGGAACCGCAGCACGGTGAACAGGTTCGGGACCGTCGCCCACCCTGCGTCGGTGCGGTCGGTTTCCATGCGGCCACTGTATTGGACGCCCCCCGTGTGCGTTTCTAGGCTGCACAGTCCACCCTCTGGTGTGGATCTTGCAGCCTAGAAGCGCACACGGCCGGACGCCCCCGGCGCCGTAGGCTCGGGGGAGTGAGAACGACCGCGTCCGTGCTGCACCTCGACCTGGACGCCTTCTTCGCCGCCGTCGAACAGCGCGACAAGCCGTCGCTGCGCGGCAAGCCGGTGATCGTGGGCGGGGTCGGCGGTCGCGGGGTCGTGTCGACGGCGTCGTACGAGGCGCGGCGGTTCGGCGTCCACTCGGCGATGCCGATGCACGAAGCGCGCCGGCTCTGCCCGCACGCGGCGTTCCTGGCGGGGCGGTTCGGGGCGTACCGGGAGGCGTCCGGCATCGTGATGGGGCTGCTGCGCGGGCTGTCACCCCTGGTGGAGCCGCTGAGCCTCGACGAGGCGTTCGTCGACCTCGCCACCGACCCCGACCGCGACCTGACCCCCGACGGGCTCCGCGCGATCGCCGCGGACCTGCGCGCGGCCGTCGTCGAGGCGACGGGCGGGCTGACGGCGTCGGTGGGGCTGGGGTCGAGCAAGTTCATGGCGAAGGTCGCGACGGAGCTGGGCAAGCCGGACGGCGTCCATCTGGTCGAGCCCGGCGACGAGGTCGCGACGCTCGCGCCGCTGCCGGCGCGGGCGATCCCGGGGGTGGGGCCGGCGACGATGGAGCGGCTCGCGAAGCTCGGCGTCGCGACGATCGCCGACGTGCAGGCGCTCAGCGAGCGGGAGCTCGTGCGGGAGCTGGGGAAGGCGTCCGGCGAGGGGCTACACGCGCTGGCGTTCGCGCGCGACGATCGTCCGGTGGTGGCCGAGCGCGAGGCGAAGTCAATCTCGGTGGAGGACACGTTCGAGCACGACCTGACCGATCCGGCCGAGATCGACCGGATCGTCGACCGGGACGCCGCCCTCGTCGCCGCGCGCCTCGGGAAGGCGCGCCTGTTCGCCCGGACGGTCACCGTCAAGGTGCGGCTGCCCGACTTCACCACGTTCTCGCGCTCGCAGACCCTGCACGGGGCGACCGACTCGGCCGACGTCATCGCCCGGCTGGCGAGGGGGCTGCTGCGCGAGGTGGACGTCCGCGTCGGCGTCCGGCTGCTCGGCGTCGGGACGGCCGGTTTCACGACCGCCGCCCAGGAGGAGCTGTTCGAGGTGGAGGCGTCCGGGCCCGTGGTCGAGGAGCGGGAGGCGTCCCCGGTGCGTCCGCGCTACGAGCCGCGCTGGCAGCCGGGCGCCGACGTCGAGCACGCCGAGCACGGCCGCGGCTGGGTGTGGGGGAGCGGCCTCGGGCGGGTGACGGTCCGCTTCGAGACGGCCGAGACCGGCCCGGGCCCCGTCCGGACGTTCACCCTCGGCGATCCTGCCCTGACCCTGCTCTGAGGACGCCGCCTGCCTCCGCTTCGAGCTGCGCCGCGGCCCGCCTGCTCTGACCCCGCCTCGGCATCCCAGGAGGTGGTCGAATCCCGTGGGGCGCCCATGCGGACCTCCAGGAGCGCGGCGCCTGGATGGCGTTCGGCCGTGTCACGCCGTGGGTGCCTGCCGCTGCTCGGCCAGCCCGCCGGTCCGCCCGTATGCTCAGCGCATGGACGCTGATGATCCGCGCTACCCGGCTCACTGGGAAGCGGACGTGGTCCTCGCCGACGGCGGTGTCGCTCACGTGCGGCCCGCGCGCACCGGCGACGCCGACGCGCTGCGCAGCTTCTATG
>NZ_JBDHZL010000025.1:0-31396 GCF_039811905.1 Nigerium sp.
TGACGCTGCTTGACCTCCACATGCCCGAGATGGACGGGGTGGCGGTGCTGGAGGCGCTGCGGGACCGTCGCGTCCCCCACCGGGCCGTCATGCTCACGGCGTTCGACGATCTCGCCAGCATCACCCGGGCGCTGCGCGCGGGGGCGGTGGGCTACCTGCTGAAGACGTCGACCGCCGAGCAACTGGCCCGGGCCGTCGAGGGTGCCGCCCGGGACGACCTCCCGCTGTCACCGGCCGTGGTGCGGCGGCTGGCCGAGCGACCCGAGCCCCGCGCGGAGGTTGCGGTCGCGCTGACGCCGCGCGAACAGGACGTTCTCGCGCAGCTCGCCACCGGCCTGACGAACCGGCAGATCGCCGCCGCCCTTGTGCATCGAGGAGAGCACGGTGAAGCAGTACCTCGGCACTCTGCAAGGCAAGCTGCAGGTGTCGAACCGGACCGCCCTGGTCGTCGCCGCGGCGCGCCGCGGACTGCTGGACTGGGGGCGTCCCTGGTGAACCCGACGCGCGAACGAGGGTGGCTGTGGGCGACCCGCGTCGTCACCGGCCTGCTGGCGGCCTGGCTGCTGGTCGCCGAGTTCCGGTGGGTGTTGGGCGGAGCCGCCACTGGCGATCCCGTCACCGACGCCTTCGTCGTGGTCGCGATCCTGGCGGCGACCGGTGCGATTGCGGCGTCCGCCTGGTCGGCGGGTGCGTCGGCGGTCAGCCTGCTGGTGTGTCTCGGTGCGAGCCTGCTCGTGCGCGACCTCACGCTGTACGGCCTCGCCGTGCTGCCCGCGCTGGCCGCCACGGTCGCGGCGCTCCGGTGGCGTTGGGCCGTTCCGATCCTGGCGTTGGCGGCGGCCGGACCGGTGGCGCTGGTCGTGTCGCTCGCCCCCGACGGGCCGTGGCAGCGGGTCGTGCCGCTCTTCCTCGTCGGCCTCGGTGGCTGCCTCCTCGGCGCGTGGCTCCGAGCCGTCCGCGGGCGGCAGCGGCGGCACGAGACGGCGCTGGCCCGGCTGGAGTGCGACCTGCAGACCCTGCGTCGTGACGAGCGGGCCGCGCTCTCGCGGCAACTGCACGACCTGATCGGCCACAGCTTGTCGAGCGTGGCGCTGCAGGCGGAGGCGTGGAGCGACTCCGACGACGTCGGCGAGCTGCAGGACGCCATGGCCACCATGCGAACCGACGCGATCGCCGCCGTCGAACAACTCCGCCTCTTGGTGGGGCTGCTGCGCGAGGAGGACCTCCTCGATGCCCCGGCCACCTCCCTCACCCCCGACCTCGGGCCGCCCAGCGCGATCGCGGCGCGCGTGCGGGACGACCTCGAATCGTGGGGCCACCCCACCCGCCTGGACGTCACCGGCGACGTGGACGCCCTGCCCGCCCTGCCGCGGACCTTCGTCAGCCGCTTCCTCATCGAGGCCGCCACCAACATCGGCAAGCACGCCCCCTCCCGGACGCCGTGCTCGATCGTCCTGCAGCGCGGCCGCGACGTGCGCGCCACGGCCGTCAGCGCGCTACCGACTTGGCCGGTAGCCGCGGGTACGGCCCGCCCCTCGCCGCTCGGGGACGCCTCCGGCCGCGGGATTCTCGGCCTGCAGGAGCACGCCCGCCTGCTGGGCGGCTCGGTGAGCGTCGACGGCGACGGGGACTCATGGATGATCGAGGCGGTGCTGCCGGTGCGGGGCTGAGGCTGCTCACCCCACCGACGCCAACGCCAGTGGCAGCACCTCCTTCGCGCCGGCCAGACGCAGGAGGCGTCCGGCGACCGTCATGGTCCAGCGCGAATCGACGAGGTCGTCCACCAGGAGCACCGGGCCGTTCAGCGCGGCCAGCCGCGCCGCCAGGTCGGGCGGCACGGAGAACCGGCCCCACACGTCGCGGACCCGATACGCGCTGTTGGTCGAGCCGCGCAGCGGTTCGGCGCCCGGGGCGAGGTGCAGGGGGCCGAGCAGCTCGAGGCGTCCGGCGGTCGCGATGCCGGACGCCAGCGACTCCACCAGCCGCGGACGCCCCAGGCTGGGCACCCACGCGACCGCCGCCGGACGCTCGGCCCAACCCCAGCCCGCCAGCACCCGGACGACCGCCTTCGCCAGATCGCCCGGCACCTCGGTGTCGACCGGACGCCCCTCCCGGTCGGCCGCGAACACCTCCCGGAGCCGCCCGCCCCACCCCAGGTCGGACAGCCGGGCGATGACGCGCCCCTCGGCGACCTGCTCGTCGGGCCCGATCTTGCCCTTCAGCGGCTTGCCCGCCGCCCGGACGCCCACCGTGTCGAGCCCCGTCGGCCACTGCGCCCGCGGCGCCATCGGGACGCCCACCTTCGCCAGGGACGACTGCGCCTCCTGCACCCCCTCGACCGCGATCTCCGTCGGGTACCACGGCCCGGCGCACACGTCGCAGCGGCCGCACGGGGCGGCGTGCGGATCGTCGAGGGCGGCCGTCAGGTAGGCCATGCGGCAGCCACCGCCCGCCGACTCGGCGGTGAGCTGCTCGTAGTCGAGCATCGAGTTCTGCTCGGCGACGCGCGCCGCGGCGATGCGCTCGTACCGTTCGGCGTCGTAGAGCCACGGCTCACCGGTGGCGACCCAGCCGCCCTGCACGCTCTCGACCGTCCCGTCGACGGCCAGCACCTTCAACAGCAACTCCAGCGGGCTGCGCTTGATGTCGACCCGCGCCTCGAGGGCCGCGATCGACAGCGGCCGGCCGGACTCGGCCAGCGCGGCGAGCACCGCGTCCGCCTTGTTCTGCGTGGGCATGGCGTTGGTGGCGAAGTAGTGCCAGATCGACTGATCCTCCACCCCCGGCAGCAGCAGCACGTCGGCGCTCGGCGTCGCGCGACCCGCGCGGCCCACCTGCTGGTAGTAGGCGACCGGTGAGCTCGGGGCGCCCAGGTGCACGACGAACCTCAAGTCGGGCTTGTCGAAGCCCATGCCGAGGGCCGAGGTCGCGACGAGGGCCTTCACCTCGTTCGCCTTCAGCGCCTCCTCGGCCGCCAGGCGCTCGGCGGCGTCCGTGCGGCCCGTGTACGGCAGGACGCGGTGCCCCGCCTTCGCGAGCAGCGCGGCCGTGTCGTCGGCGTTCGCGACCGTCAGGCAGTAGACGATGCCGCTGCCGGGGAGGTCGTCGAGGTGCTGCGCGAGCCAGGCGAGCCGGCGCGCGGGCAGCCCGACGTCGAGCACGCCGAGCCGCAGCGAGTCGCGCGCCAGCCCCCCGCGCAGCGTGAACACCTCGTGGCCGCCGGCGGCCATCTGCTCCTCGACGTCGGCGACCACGCGCGCGTTGGCCGTCGCGGTCGTCGCCAGCACGGGGACGCCCCCCGGCAGTTCGGCGATCAGGTCGCGGATGCGCCGGTAGTCGGGCCGGAAGTCGTGGCCCCAGTCGCTGATGCAGTGCGCCTCGTCGATCACCAAGAGCCCGCACGAGTCGACGAGCCGGGGGAGCTGTTCGGCCCGGAACCGCGGGTTCACCAGGCGTTCTGGCGACACGAACAGCACGTCGACCTCGTCGGCGTCGAGCCGCCCCTCGATCTCGCGCCACTCGGTCACGTTCGCGGAGTTGATCGCCGCCGCCCGGACGCCCGCCCGCTCGGCCGCCGCCACCTGGTCGCGCATCAGCGCGAGCAGCGGCGACACGATGAGCGCCGGACCCGCCCCCGCCCGCCTCTGCAGCAGGGCCGCGATGAAGTACACCGCCGACTTGCCCCAGCCGGTGCGCTGTACGACCAGCGCCCGCCGATGCTCGGCGACGAGCGCCTCGATCGCCTCGTACTGCCCCGGGTGGAACGCGGCCTCCGGACGCCCCGTCAGGTCGCGCAGGACGCCCAGCGCCTCCTCCCGCAGCCCCTCGGCCGTGCGCTGGGCGGCGGCCGAGCGCCCGGACGCCCGCGGCGCCCTCGCGCTGCCCGGGTCGCGGCCGCCCGACGGGGGACGCCCGCCGGCGGCGTCCTCCGTCGACCGCTGTCGCCCGCCCCCGCGCTCACCCGAGCGCCCGCGAGGGGGGCTTGGCGCGGCGTCCCAGAAGCTCTCGCCCGGCTCGGGCGGAACGTCCTCGGGGTCGGGCGGGGGCTCGTCGAGCCAGAAGGGGCGCTGTTCGTCGGTCACGAGTCCACCCTGTCACGCCGCTCCGACAGTTTTGCGGTGGGCCGTCGGCCGGCAGGGGGTGCTCCTGCCGGCAGCGAGGACGCCCGGGGTGTGCTGTCACACATTCGCCACTCGATCCTCCCCGGACCGGCAATCAGCCCCCCGGACGCATCGAGTGGTGACCCTGTGACAGGCCCTCTCGCCCCCCGCCCGGACAGAGCGCCGCGGGCTCGGTAAGTTGCCCCCATGCTCGGATTCGGGATCATCGGCACCAACTTCATCAGCGATTGGTTCGTGGACGCCTGCCGTCGCGCCGGCTGCGAGCCGGTCGCGGTGTACTCGCGGACGCAGTCCACGGGCGATGACTTCGCCGGACGCCGCGGCATCGCGCACGCGGTCGACTCGTTGGACGCCCTCCTGGCGCTCCCCGGCGTGGACGCCGTCTACGTCGCCAGCCCGAACGGTGCTCACCTCGAGCAGTCGCTGGCCGCGTTCGCCGCGGGCAAGCACGTCCTGTGCGAAAAGACGCTCGGCACGAGCCTCGACGAGGCCACCCGCATCGTCGAAACCGCCCGTGACCAGGGGCTCGTCGTGCAGGAGGCGGTGCGTCCGGTGCACGACCCGGCCTACGACCTCATCCGGGCGAACCTGCCGCGGCTGGGCGCCCTGCGGTCGGCGCGCTTCGAGAAGCTGCAGTACTCGTCGCGCTACGACCGCGTGAAATCGGGCGAGCACCTCAACGCGTTCGACCCGTCGCTCGGCAACTCGTCACTGGCCGACATCGGCGTCTACACGCTGCAGCCCGCGCTCGACCTCTTCGGCGCGCCCGCGCGCTCCGCCGGGGCGAGCGTCTGGCTCCCCAACGGCTTCGAGGCGTCCGGCACGATCCTGCTCGCCTACGACGGGTTCGTCGCCACGTGCGACTACTCGAAGATCACCTCCGGCATCGGGCCGAGCGTGATCGTCGGCGAGGCCGGCACCCTGACGATCGACTCCATCTCGCAGCCCGGCGTCGTCACGTTCCACGAGCGCGGTGGCGACGTCGACGTGCTGCTCGACGAGCCCGATCGCCCGGACTGGTCGAACATGCACCACGAGATCGCCGCCTTCGCCGGGTACGTCGAGCGCGGCGAGTTCCCCGAGCGGTTCGCCGCGGTGAGCCTGGCCGCCCGCGCCCTCATGGACGAACAACTGGCCCGCACGCCGGCGTCCTGAGCGCGGGACGCCGCCGCTTCTCGGAGGCGGCAGGTAGCATCGCCAAGCGATGAGGAATTACCCCGACTGGGTGCTGGCGTTCACCGACGCGGAGTTGGAGCGCCGGTTCGGCGCCGACACCGTGGCGCGAGGGCAGGCGTACGCGCAGCAGTCGCGGGTGGGCCGCGTCCAGGTGACGTCGGGCACCCACGTGCTGGGTGCGGTCCAGGGCAGCGGCCGGTCGTCGTACGAGACGCTGCTGATCTGCCAGCGGGGGCCGGCGTCCCTGGTGACGTCGTGCACGTGCCCGGTGCGCACGAACTGCAAGCACGCCGTCGCCCTCATCGTCCACATGCGCGACGCGAGCCGGCGCGCCGAGACGCCGTCGTGGCAGCGCACGCTCAACCCGCTGATGCGGCGCACCCCGGTCGGCGGCGGCGGTGCCCGGCTCGCCCTCCAGTTCGAGGGGGAGGGGTCGCATCTCAGCCTGCGTCCGCTGAAGCGGGGCAACCGCGAGGTGTGGGTGAAGTCGGGGGCGACGTGGGACGATCTGCGGTTCCGCGGCAACGCCCTCGCCGGCGCGCATCGGGACGCGCTGCTCGCCATCGCCGCGTCGCGCCGCCGCAGCGACTTCCCGTACGGCTACCGGGCCGACGCGCTGCCGATGTCGGAGTTGCGTCCGGACGTCTGGCAGCTGCTGCGCGCCGCCCGCAACGCCGGTGTGGAGTTCGTGGACGCCGATCGTCGCGCCGACGCGCCCCGGCTCCTCGGCGATCCGGTCGTGCCGGGCCTCGATCTGGACGCCGACGAGGCCTCCCCCGGAGAGCCCGGCGGCGTCGTGCTGCGGCCGACGCTGCGGCTCGGCGAACAGGAGCTGCCGGTGCCGGCGGGCGCGCTGATCGGGCGTCCCGCGCACGGCCTCGCCTACCGCGAGGCCCCCGACCCGGCGCTCACGGGGTCGCTCGCCTACGGCGTCCCCCGCGGACGCCTCGTGCTCGCCCCGCTCAGCCGTTCGCTCACCGAGGCCGAGCAGCCGCTCTTCTACGCGGACCAGCGGGTGCGGGTGCCGGCGTCCGACCTGGGGCTGTTCGCCAGCGGCTTCCTGCCGCAGCTGCGCACCCACCTTGACGTGGTCGTCGCGCCCGAGGTCGTCCTGCCCGAGGCGTCCGCGCCCGCGCTGCTGTGCCGGGTCGAGTTCGGCGACAAGACGGCGTCGGTGCACTGGGGGTTCCGCTACCGCGTCGGCGAACAGACGCACGACCTGGGTCTGACGCCCGAGGCGTCCGAGCCGCCGCTGCGCAACCCACCGGCCGAGGAGGCGCTGGCCGAGTCGGTGCCCGAGGGCCCGTGGCGCATGGACGCCCCCGGCGGCGGCGTCGAACTGCGGCCCACCTTTCTGACCGGGCTGCCCCTGATCGAGTTCGTGTCGCGGACGCTGCCGGACCTCCGCGATCGCGACGACGTGGAGGTCGTGCTGAACCGCGAGCCGCCCGACTTCCGCGAGGCCGACGAGGCCCCGACGGTGAACCTGTCGGTCACCGACTCCGATGCGGGCGACTGGTTCAACCTCGGCGTCGAGGTGACCATCGGCGGCGAGAAGGTCCCGTTCGGGCCGCTGTTCACCGCGCTCTCGCTGGGCGACGACCACCTGCTGCTCGACTCGGGCACCTGGTTCTCCCTCGACCACCCCGAGCTGGAACAGCTGCGCGCGCTGATCGAGGAGGCCCGCGTCCTGGTCGACCGGGACGGGGACGGGTTCCGGCTGCGTCCGGAGCACGCGGGCCTCTGGGACGACCTCGTCCGGCTCGGCGTGGTCGCCGAGCAGTCGGCCGCGTGGCAGGAGGCGGTCGGGGGGCTGCTCGACCTCGACGAGCTTCTGGACGCCGCACCGCCGGCCGGCCTGCGCGCCGACCTGCGCCCGTACCAGATGGTCGGCTACCGGTGGCTGTCGTTCCTGTGGCGCAGTCGGCTCGGCGGAATCCTGGCCGACGAGATGGGCCTCGGCAAGACGCTGCAGGCGCTCGCGCTCGTGGCGGCGACGCGGGAGTCGGGGGAGGCGTCCGCCCCGGCGCTCGTCGTCGCGCCGACGTCGGTGCTGGGCACGTGGGCGTCCGAGGCGGCGCGGTTCACGCCGGGTCTGCGCGTGGCGACGATCACCGAGACGCAGAAGCGTCGCGGCGTCCCGCTGGCCGAGGTGGCCGAGGGGGCCGACCTCGTGCTCACCTCGTACACGCTGCTGCGGCTCGAAGCCGAGGACTACCAGGCGCAGGAGTGGTCGGTCGTCCTGCTCGACGAGGCGCAGTTCGTGAAGAACTATGCGTCGAAGGCCTACCACGCGGTGCGTCGGCTGCGGTCGCGGCTGAAGATCGCGCTGACGGGAACGCCGCTGGAGAACAACCTCATGGATCTGTGGTCGCTGCTGTCGATCGCCGCGCCCGGCCTGTTTCCCGACCCGAAGGCGTTCACCGAGGTGTACCGCAAGCCGATCGAGGCGGGCGAGTCGGAGGTGCTGGGGCGGCTGCACACGCGCATCCGGCCGCTCATCCTGCGGCGGACGAAGGCGGCCGTGGCGTCCGAGTTGCCGCCGAAGCAGGAGCAGGTCGTCCCGGTGGAGTTGACGCCCGCCCACCGGCGCATCTACGACCGGCAGCTGGCGCGCGAGCGGCAGAAGGTGCTCGGGCTGGTGGGGGAGCTCGGGCGCAACCGGATCACGATCCTGCGCTCGCTGACCCTGCTGCGGCAGCTCAGCCTCGCGCCGGTGCTGGTCGACCCCGAGCATCCGGCGCACGCGGCCAAGCTCGACGTGCTGGTCGAGCTCATGCGCGGGCTCATCGACGAGGGGCACCGGGCGCTCGTGTTCAGCCAGTTCACCGGATTCCTGGCGCTCGTGAAGAAGCGGTTGGACGCCGAGCACATCGGCTACGAATACCTCGACGGGCGCACCCGCGACCGGGCGGCGCGCATTGACGCGTTCAAGCACGGGGACGCCCCCGCGTTCCTGATCTCGCTGAAGGCCGGCGGGTTCGGGCTGACGCTGACCGAGGCCGACTACGTGTTCATCCTCGACCCGTGGTGGAACCCCGCCGCCGAGACCCAGGCCATCGACCGCACCCACCGCATCGGCCAGGACAAGCCGGTCAACGTCTACCGGCTCGTCTCGACGGACACCATCGAGGAGAAAGTCGTCGCCCTCCAGCAGCGCAAGAGGGACCTCTTCGACCAAGTCGTCGGGGCGGCGTCCGATGTGGCGGCCCCGCTGTCCGCGGAGGATATTCGGGGGCTCTTGTCCTGAGGGGCGTTTCTACCTGACAGAATCCACACTGGGGTGTGGAGGTTGTCACACGCCCCGGGAACTTTTCTCCCTGACGAAGTCCACACCCAGGTGTGGACTTTGTCGCACACGTCCCGGGCGGGCTCGTGTGCGCGTCGATGGCGACCCGCAGCGACGCAGCCGCTGACGTTGATCGCGAAGGACGCCCCGGCCCGCGGGATTGACGTCTACCGGGATCTCAGATGTCCAGGTCTTCCACCGCCGGCCGGGCCTGGGCCTCGGCGATCGCGTCGACGACATCGTCCGGCAGGGCGGTCCGCATCGCGGCGATGTCGGGGAACACCTGAAGGGTGCGATCCTCGTCGTAGAAGTCGTCGTCCCACGTGCGCGGGTCGCTCCAGGTCGCCGTGTTGTCCGGCGCCATGCGGGACCAGTCCGGCTCGTCACGCCGATAGACAGCGAACTGCTCCTTCGCGGTGACGTACACGGAGTACCGCACGACGCGCAGGTCGTGTCGCTGCGTGATGCTGATGAGGGTTCGACCCCGGAAACGCTGGCGACGGGTCAGGCCATTCTCGGTGACGTCCAGCTCGATGATCTGAGTGGCGGGCATGTGTGTTTTCCCTTCCCGGCGAACGTAGAGCTTGATGGCGGCCGTGACCGCCGGCGACAGGCCGCCCGCTATCGATGCCGCCCTCTCGAACAGAGGGAGGTCGGCGTCGGCCACGTAGATGGTCTTGTTGGGCACCTACGTATATTGACTACGTATACGCGCCTTCGTCAAGAGTGGTGCAGGCTCATTGACGCCCTGGACGCCTTCGTTGCTGCCGTCCCTGAGGCGTCGAGAGGACGCCCGCGCGGCGTCCGTCCTCCCGGGAATCCCGGATGCTCGCTACGATCCGGCCATGACATCGCAGCCCACCGGGTACGCAGAGCGGCGCGACGGCGTCCTCGCGATCGTGGTCTCCCGCCAGATCGAGGCGACGATCGACGACGTCTGGGGCTGGATCACCACCCCTGACAAGCTCGAACAGTGGATCGGGACGTGGTCGGGCGACCCCGGGCAGGGCGTTGTGGACTTCCTCATGCTCGCCGAGGGCGCCGAGAAGCCAGAGCCGATGCATATCCGGACGTGCGTCCCCCCGACGACTCTGCACGTGACCGCCGAATCCACGATGGGTCACTGGCTGGTGAACATCGACCTCGAGGAGGCGTCCGCGCGAACGACCCTGTCGCTCACCCACCTCGATGTGCCCGCGGACATGCTCGGCGCGGTCGGCGCCGGGTGGGAGTACTACGTGGATCGCCTGGTCGCCGCCCTGCGTGGCGACGACGTCGCCGCGATTGATTTCGAGGCCGACTACTTTCCGGCGCTGGCCGACCGCTTCTCGATTCCGCCGGAGGGGTGACGCGGCCGCGCCGCGTTCAGCCCGGCTGAGGTCTCCGAGTGGGACGCCGCGGGCGTCGCGAGTGGGACGCCGCGGGCGTCCGGGTTGCTTGTGCCGGGCTGAGGGGGTGCAGGACGCCCTCGGGCCTCCGGTGCAATCCTGACGCGCGGCGTGCGCTCCATGGGGGAGAGGGGCCGGTCGAAATGCCCCCACTCGATTCGGGTTTCCCGTGGAGGCTGAGCGTGCATCGGCGAGGAGACCCACATCGAGTGGTGGCGAATCGACTGCTCGGCGTCGCCGGCCCACCCGGCCGAGTGGCCGGGAGCGCGAGGCGTCCGGTCGGGCTGGTCGAACCTGCCGACGGCGTCCCGGGAGCGCGTGTGACATTCTCCACATCCCAGTGTGGAGAATGCAGCATAGAAACGCACACGGGGCGTGTGACGTTCTCCACATCCCAGTGTGGAGAATGCAGCATAGAAACGCACACGGGGTGGGCGGCAGCACCCTCCCAGAGGCGACGGAACGTGCACGCAATCCGACGCCCCTCCGCGCGCGATAACGTGGCGAGGTGACCGTGACCACGTTCCTCCTGCTCATCCTCGCGGGCGCGGCCGCGGGGTTGGTCGGGTATTTGACGGGGCTGGCGTCCTTGGTGAGCTATCCGGCGCTGCTGCTCGCGGGACTCCCGCCGGTCTCGGCGAACATCACCAACACCCTCGGACTCGTCGGCGCGGGCGCCGGCTCGACGGTCACGGGAGCGCGCATCTTCCTCATGGACGACCTCAAGGTCAACCCCCGCCCCATGCTCACCCAGGTGGTCGTCGCGGCGCTCGGCGGGCTGACGGGAGGCGTCCTGCTGATCACGACCGGGGAGTCGAGCTTCGAGCACATCGTGCCCTGGCTGGTCGCATTCGCGTCCGCGTTACTGCTTCTCAGCCCCCGGATCAAGCGCCTCCAGGGGGGCCACCGCGTCCCGCAGCGGGTCTATCTCGCGCTGCTGTACTGCGTGTGCATCTACGGCGGATACTTCGGGGCGGGCGCCGGCGTGATCTACCTGGCCGTCACCGCGCTGGCGTCGCAGATGACGTTCGAGAAGTCCGTGTTCGTGAAGTCCATGCTGCTGGCCGTCAGCAACCTGGCGGCGGCCCTGTTCTTCATCGCGTTCGGGCCCGTCGACTGGCTCGCCGCCCTCGCGCTCGGCGTCGGCTGCGTCGCGGGCGGGTACGCCGGGCCGCCGATTCAGCGGCTCATCCCCGAGCGCGTTTTGCGCTGGGCGATCGGGATCGCCGGCTTCGGTCTCGCGCTCTGGCTCGCGCGCGGCTGAGCCGCGCGGTCGTCCGCGCGACCGGACGCCTCCCGCCCGGGTGACGCGCGCTCCGTCCCCAGGACGCCGGACACCCGGCGTCCGGACGCCCCGAGAGTCCCCAGGACGCCGACCCCCGACCTTCGGCTGCCCGATCGTCGCCCTGGGGTGCTGGGGACGCCCGCCCTCGCGAGTCAGGATGGAGTGAGCTGGGGCCACCGCGCCGACGACAGCCGGACGGCCGCCCCGCGACACCGGACGACGGTGCGCCCTCGTGCGCACGGAGGAGGAACGATGCGGCACGTCCTCATGATGGCGGCCAAGTTCGTGGGATTGGTGTGCGTGGCGCTGTTCGGCTTCTTGATCCTGCTGATCGCGACGAACGGGCTCGGCGGTGGCTGGCCCGCCGCCATGGCGACGGTCGCGGCGTCCGCGCTGGTGTGGTGGGCGTTCACGCTTCGTCCACCGGTGCGCCTGCCGGGGAAGATCGTGCTCGCCGTGCCTGCCGCCCTCTCGCTGCTCACCGTCTGGCTGTGCGTCCCGGTCGCATCGCAGCAGCGGCAGTTCCAGGCGCCCTCGTCCGTGGCGGAGCGCCGGTTCTGGAGCCTGCCTACTGGCAGCCGGCTGGCGTACTGGCACGTCGAGCCGAGGCCGGGGGCGCCGGAGCGCGCCGAGCCGATCGTGTTCGTCCACGGGGGACCCGGCGGGTACGCGGGTGAGTACAACCGGCGTTTCCTCGCGCGGCTGGCGTCCGACGGGTACGACGTCTGGGTCTACGACCAGGCCGGCGGCGGCGACAGCGACCTCCTCCCCGAGACCGCCTACTCCCACGAGCGCAACGTCGCCGACTTCAAGGCCGTGCTCGACGAGATCGGCGCGCCGAAGGTGTCCGTGATCAGCCAGTCGTACGGGGCGATGATCCTCGCGTCGGGGCTGGCCGATCCTACGATCCGCGCGCGCATCGCCAAGGCGGTGTTTGTCGAGCCGGGGGCCTACGACTTCTCGGTGCTCGACCGCGTCCCGGAGCAGAACCTCTACGGTGGCGCGAAGCCGTACGGCTCGGTGCCGGCGGCGGATCGGGCGGCGTCCGCGCTGGCGCAACCCCGCGTGTTGCTGGGTCTGCTGCTGCCGCGCGGGAACCAGTTCCTCGGGCAGGACGAGGCCGCCAACGCGTTCGGCGGCGCCGACATGCGCGAGCAGCGCTACCGAAGCTACTGCGCCGCCGACGCCGACCGCGTCGACGTGAACGCCTTGCCCATCGGGCTCAACCTCAAGGCGAACTTCGCGATCAACCAGCAGGGGGCGACCGAGAAGCGGTCCCTCAAGGCCGCGCTGGCCGGGTCGCGCGTGCCCGCGATGGTGATGCTGGGCGAGTGCAGCTACGTCGGACGCGGCTACCAGACGGCCCTCATCGACGACTACCCGGCGATCGACCGCGTCGCCTACGTGACCGGCGTGGGCCACTCGATTTGGAACGGCCTCGACCAGCACGACGCGGTCGCCCTGCGCGCGCTGGAGGAGTTCTTCGCCGGGACGCCCCCGACGATCCGCAACTATCCGACCAAGGCGGACGTCCCGGAGTTTCTGCGCGAACGCAAGTGAGCCCGGGTTCGCTGTGGTTTGCCCACACCTGGTGAGCAAACCACAACGATCCAAGCAGCGTTGGCGGTGAGGGCCCCCGGGCGACGCGCCTGCCCGCGTTCGCCTGCCCGCGTTCTCGGACGCCGCCGCTCAGCTCTCCCGGACGCTCCGCGGCCCGACGATCCGGACGCCCAGCGGCTCCACGCGTGCGATGAGCCCGTGGTCGGCGGTCGCCAGCGTGAGGGAGGCGCCCTCGCCGGCGAGCGCGCGGCACTGGACGACGATCTCGTCGTCCCCGGACGCCGCCGCGTGCACGGTGGTCAGCGTGCCGACATCCTCGCAGGGCAGCACCCCCTCCGGGACGCCGTCGCGCGCCCGCCCCTCGACGACGAGCACGATCCGGTCGTAGGGCAGGGGAGCGGACAGCAGGTGGTCGTGGAGCCGCCGGGCCGCGCCGGCCCGGTCGCGCCACCAGCCGTCGGGCACGGAGCCGACGACGTTCGCGGCGTCCACGACGAGCACCCGCGCTCCGGCGTCCCGCTCGGCGGATCCCATCACAGCACCAGCGCCGCGACCCACCCGGCCGCGAGCAGCGGGATGTTGTAGTGCAGGAACGTCGGGATCACCGTGTCGCGAATGTGGTCGTGCTGCCCGTCGGCGTTGAGGCCCGACGTCGGGCCGAGCGTCGAATCGGACGCCGGCGACCCGGCGTCCCCCAGCGCCCCGGCGGTGCCGATGATGGAGACGGTCGCCAGCGGGCTGAAGCCAAGCGACAGGCACAGCGGCACGTAGATCGTGGTGATGATGGGCAGTGTCGAGAACGAGCTGCCGATGCCCATCGTCACCAGCAGGCCGACGAGCAGCATGACGAACGCCCCGATCGGCTTGCTGCCGGCGAACAGGGCGGCGCTGGAGGTGACGAGGGAGTCGACCTGACCGGTGTCCTTCATGACCTGCGCGAAGCCCTGGGCGGCGATCATGATGAAGCCGATCATGGCCATCATCTGGATGCCGCGGTTGAAGACGGCGTCCGACTCGCGCCAGCGGACCACGCGCCCCGCGACGAAGATCGAGAAGCCGACGAGCGCGCCGAGCAGCAGCGAGTCGGCCCAGATCTGGATGACGAGCGCGAGCACGATCGCGGCCAGCGCCACGACGATCTTGTAGGCGGAGACGGGCGTCGCCGCGTCGGAGGCGTCCTCCCCGGCGACCGGCAGGTCCGCGTACTCGCGCGGACGCCGGTAGCTCACGAAGATCGCGATGAGCAGGCCCGCGACCATGCCGAGCGCCGGGATGCCCATCGCGTGCATGATGTTCAGCCCCGCGGTGTCGAGCCCGGCGGTGTTGATGTTCTTCAGGAGGATCTCGTTGAGGAACACGTTGCCGAACCCGTACGGCAGGTACATGTAGGTCGTGACCAGGCCGAACGTCAGGATGCACGCGATGAGGCGGCGGTCGACGCCGAACCGGTTGAACGCGATCAGCAGCGGCGGGATCAGCAGCGGGATGAACGCGATGTGGATCGGGACCAGGTTCTGGCTCATGATCGCCGCGACCAGCACGATGCCGAGCAGGGCCCACTTGAGCCAGCCGCCGCGTCCGCGCTTGTCCTGGGCCCGCGACACCACTGCCCGCGCGAACGCCTGCGGCAGGCCCGAATGGGCGATGGCGACGGCGAATGCGCCCAGCAGCGCGTACGACAGGGCGATGCTCGCCCCGTTCGCGATGCCCGCGGTAAACGACTGCATCGTGGGCTGCAGGCCCATGCCGGCGACGAGCCCGCCGACGAGTGCGCCGATGATCAGTGAGATCACGACGTGCACCCTCGCGAACGAGAGCACGAGCATGATCAAGACGGCCAACACGACGGCGTTCACGGGGGCTCCTTCGGACGCGGGACGATCGCGTCCCCCAACCTAGGGGTGCCGGGCCCCGGTGGACGCGCGGGGCTGTTTTCGGACGCCTCCCGACCCCCGATATGAGAACGTGTGCACGTGTCGGAGGAAGAACGCCTGCCAGAGGGGCTCTACGAGAGCGTCTTGTCGCGGGCGCTGGCCGAGCGACTGCAGCGTCACAACCTGGCGAGCGAGTTCGGAGGCATCGACGACGCCGATCTGCCGGACGTCCTCGTCCGACACCTGATCCCCACGCTGCGGCGCGCGTTCACGGGGCGGCGCGACAGCGGTGACCGACTGCTTCTCGCGGCAGAACTGCTCGAGTTCCTGCAGTCCGAGGACGAGTCGCCGGTCGCCCAGCAGCAGTTGCTGGCGCTCACCCGGCCCGAGGGCCCGGGGCAGCGGTCGTGGGCAGGGCTGCGTCATCGGCCAGTCATCCCGCTCAGCGAGTCGGCGCTGCTCACCAACGCGCAGGGAGACCCGTCGGTCGGTGCGGAGCTGCGGGCCGAGATCGGCACCGCCGACCGCGTCGACCTGCTGATGGCCTTCGTGATGTGGCCCGGATTACGGATCCTCGAGGACCAACTCCGAGGCCTGCGCGAACGCGGGGCGCGGTTCCGGGTGATCACCACGACCTACCTGGGCGGCACCGAGCGGGCGGCCCTCGACCGGCTGGCCCGCGACTGCGGGGCGGAGATCCGCGTCCAGTACGACGCGAGACGCAGTCGTCTGCACGCCAAGGCGTGGCTGTTCGGGAGGTCCACGGGCTTCGATACCGGTTATGTGGGCTCGTCCAACCTGACCCGCGCCGCGTTGCTGGACGGTATCGAGTGGAACGTCCGCCTCTCCCGGGTCGCCGGCCCGGCCCTCCTCGACAAGTTTCAGGGCACGTTCGAGAGCTACTGGAACTCGGACCAGTTCGAGGCGTACTCCCCGGACTCCGACCGCGATCGACTCGACGACGCTCTCGCTCAGGCCCGCGGTGCGCGGGGGCCGCAGGCGTCCACTGTGGTCTCGGGCCTGCAGGTTCGGCCGTTCCCGTACCAGCGGGCGATCCTGGACGCCGTGGCGGCCGAGCGTGCCGTTCACGATCGGCACCGCAACCTGATCGTCGCGGCCACCGGAACCGGAAAGACCGTGATGGCGGCCCTCGATTATGAATCGTTGTGCAGCGACGATCGGCCCTCGCTGCTGTTCGTCGCGCACCGCCGGGAGATTCTCGAACAGTCGCTGCGTACCTACCGCGAGGTTCTGCGGGACGGTGACTTCGGCGAGGCCTACTTCGAAGGGACGCGCCCGGAACGCTGGCGGCACGTCTTCGCCAGCATCCAGTCGCTCAGCTCCCACGGGGTGACCAGCATCCCGGCGGACGCCTTCGACGTGGTCGTCGTCGACGAGTTTCATCACGCCGAGGCGCACTCTTATCGAGCGCTGCTCGACCATCTGCGGCCGCGCGAGTTGCTGGGGCTCACCGCGACCCCGGAGCGCGGGGACGGCGCCGATGTGCGGACCTTCTTCGGCGGACGCACCGCCGCGGAGTTGCGCGTGTGGGACGCCATCGACGCTGGTCTGCTGAGTCCCTTCCACTATTTCGGCATCGCCGACAACACCGACCTGACCCGGGTCCGCTGGCAGCGCGGGCGATACGACGAGGCCGAACTGAGCCGGCTGTACACCGGAAATACCGCGCGCGCTGCGCTGGTGGTCGAACAGGTGCGGGACAAGATCCTCGATCCCCTGAGCATGCGGGCCCTCGGATTCTGCGTCAGCGTCGAGCACGCGCGGTACATGGCGGAGGTCTTTCGTGGTGTCGGGATTCCTGCCGCTGCGGTCAGTGCCACGACGAGCTCGGCCGACCGATCGGCCGCGATCAGCGACCTGCGCGCAGGCCGGCTCGCGGTCTTGTTCGCCGCAGATCTCTTCAACGAGGGGATCGATATACCCGAGGTCGACACGCTTCTCTTCCTCAGACCCACCGAATCGCCGAGCTTGTTCCTCCAGCAATTGGGGCGTGGTCTGCGCCTGACTCGCGACAAGGACGTCCTCACCGTCTTGGACTTCGTCGGCCAGAATCGGGCCGATTTCCGCCTCGACCTCCGCTACCGGGCGCTGACCGGGGCGACCAGAACGGGGGTGCGCCACCAGATCGAGCGCGGCTTCCCGCACCTTCCGTCCGGCTCTCAGATCGTGCTGGACCAGGTCACCCGTGAGGCGGCGCTGAAGAACGCGCAGCGCTTCGTGCGGATGCGCTGGCAGCAACTGGTGAACGAACTGCGAGCCCACCCCACGCAGGATCTGAGCCGATTCCTGGCCGACAGCGGGGCGGACCTGGGGCAGGTTCTCAAGCGCTCCTGGACCCGGCTGCGACTGGACGCGGACGTCCTGCGAGGTTCGCTCGACGATCGGGAGGAGAAGCTTCTCCGCCGCGTCCGGGCGTTCTCCCACGTCGACGATCGCCGGCGAGCGGACGCCTATCGGCGGCTGCTGCTAGGACAGCCGCAGCCCGGGGACGAGGCCTTCTCCGACATGCTGTTCTTCTCGCTCTATCCCGACGGCGGCCGGCATGTCCCCGATCGGGCGGCGGGAATCCGCGTGTTGCCCGAACTGCACTTTCTCCGCGAGGACATCAGCGCCGTCGTGGACCTCAGCTTCGGGCGGTCCAGGAGACCCACCGCCGACGATCCGCTGGGGTTACCCCTCGCGCTGCATGCCAGCTATCAGCGCGAGGAAATCTTGGCTGTTCTGGGGTATGCCAGCCAGGAGCGGCCGCCTGCGGACTTTCGCGAAGGCGTCCTGAAAGTCGAGGTGCGCGGACGAACGATCGACGCGTTCTTCGTCACTTTGAAGAAGTCCGAGGCCGATTATTCGCCGAGCACGCTGTACCGGGACTATCCGATCAGCCCGTCGCTTCTTCACTGGGAATCGCAGTCCACCACGTCGGTCGCGTCGCCGACCGGACGGCGATACCTGAACGGTGAGAGCACCGTCCTGCTCTTCGTCCGGCAGCAGCGAACGTGCGACACCGGGACAGCGCCGTACACCTACCTGGGCCCGGCCGAGTACGTGAGTCACACGGGGGACCGGCCGATCGCCATCACCTGGCGCCTCGCACGCCCGATGCCTGCGGAGTTGTACCTCGACTCCGCGCTCCAGGCAGTGTGAACGAGCGGACGCCGCCCGCGCGGCGGCGTCCGGACTACTTTTTCTTCGAGTCCGCCGCCGCGATCAGCAGCCCGCCGGTGACGGCGAGGTTGGCGAAGAAGTTGTTCCGCTCGGCGAAGGCGCGCTGGGGATCGTCGATCGTCCAGAAGGCGTGCCCGGCGAGGGTCGTCGGCTGGAGCAGCGCGGCCAAGACGGCCGCCGACGTCCGCGGCTTGATGCCGAGGGCGAGGGTCACCCCGCCGGCGATCATCGCGGCGCCGTTCGCCTTCACCAGCGCGGACGACTCGGGCAGGCCGGCGAGCCCGTAGCGCTCCTTCAGCTCGTCGGTCTTGGCGGCGCCGTACGTCGGGTCCTTCAACTGGTTCAGGCCGCTGGTCACGAACAGCGAGCCGAGCAGCAGGCGTCCGAGGGCTTTTGCCGGGTTGACCATGTGTTTCTCCTTCTCGTGGGCAACGCTCCTGAGAATGCAGCGCGCCGTCAGCCTAGTGCCGGATGCCGACGAACTGTCCCGCTGGCAGGTCCGCGGGATGTGCGGTAGGAGTGGTCGCATGAACCCGACGTTGTTCGTCCAGGCATTCGGCGGCCTGTTCGCGATCATGAACCCGTTCGTGGCGCTGCCGATGTTCCTCGCGCTGACCACCGGCTACGACCTCCGCCGCCAGCGGACGACCGCCGTCCGGGTCGCCCTGTTCAGCGTGCTCATGACGGCGGTCATCATCGCGTCCGGCAGCGCCGTGCTCACGTTCTTCGGGGTGAGCGTCAACGACTTCCGGGTCGCGGGCGGCATCGTGCTGCTCATGATCGCGCTCGGGATGCTCAACGGCGGCAGCGCCGCCCACTCCGGCAGCGCCGACGAGCGCAAGCATCAGGAGGCGCAGGCCGGCCAGGGCGACGTCGCGTTCTACCCGCTGACGTTCCCGATGCTGGTCGGGCCGGGCACGATCACGACGATCATCGTCTTCACGGGGCACGTCGACAGCGTGGCGGGCTACGTCGCCGTCTCGGCGGCCGCGCTCGCGACGATCGCCGTGCTCTTCGTCGTGCTGTGGTTCGCGCCCGCGATCGGCCACCACCTGGGCCAGACCCTCCGGACGATCATGACCCGCCTCATGGGCATGATCCTCGCCGGCATCGCCGTCTCCATGGTGGTCGCCGGGCTGGCGGCGCTGCTGCCAGGGTTGGCGCGCTGACTCAGCCGGGCGCCCCGGCCGGGTCGCCGGTCAGCCGCGCTTGATGCCGGGCAGGCCCGGCCGCAGGGACGCCGTCGCGTACGACGCCGCGACCGCGAGCGCCAGGGCCGCGTAGACGTCGTGGGTCTGGTCGGTGAGGCCCGCCATCAACAGCATCCCGGTGGCCGGGCCGCGCAGCGACGTCCCCAGCACGGCGGCCGCCCCGAATAGGGCGAGCGCGGTCACGGGCACGTCGACGCCGGGCAGCACGAGCTCGGCGAGGCGTCCGACGACGATGCCGGCGCACGAGCCGGCGGCGATGGCCGGGGCCAGCGTCCCGCCGACCGCGCCCGCGCGCAGCGTCAGGAAGGTCGCCAGGCACTTGCCGACGAGCGTCAGCGTGGCGGCCGCGAGGCCCAGGCCGAGGAAGCCGGCTTGGGCGGCGCCGCGTCCGTTGCCGAGCACGAGCGGGTCGAACCAGGCGAGCACCGCCACCCCGAGGCCGGCCAGCGGCAGGGTGATCAGCGTCAGGTTGCCGCGCTGCGAGTGGGACTTCACGTGGTCGGCCAGGTCGCCGAACCAGCCGCCGAAGGGGCCCAGCACGGCCCCGGCGACGAGGGCCCAGGCGAGGATCGTCCAGTCGGCGCCGTCGGGCATCGCGGCGGCGTACTGGTTGACGGGCGTGATGTAGATCCGCGAGACGAGCACCGCGATGCTGGACGCCCCCAGACACGTCGCGGCGATCCGCATCGAGATGCGCCCGATCATGAGCTCCATGGCGAAGACGGCCCCGCCGAGGGGCACCTGGTAGACGGCCGCCAGCCCGGCGCCGGCGGCGGCGGCGATGAGGACGCGCCGGTCGTCCTCGTCGAGGCCGGCCCGCTCGGTGAGCCGGCTGCCGGCGAGAGCGCCGAGCTCCCGCGGCGCGACCTCGCGCCCGACCGGGAGGCCCGCGCCGACGCCGACCATCTGCAGGATGGCGTTCGCGATCGTCGGCCACAGCGGCGGCCGCTTGCCCTTCGCCATGCCCTTCACGCCGACCAGGGGCGCCGCCCGGCCGCGGAGCAGCCACCAGGCGACGGCCAGGGCGATGGCGACGGCGGCGACGCCGACGCTGCCGCGCCAGACGGGGACGCCGTCGGTCAGCACCTGTCCGTGCTCTTCGCCCTTGCCGTAGACGAAATCCTCCACGGTGTGCAGCACCCAGGTGAGGCCCGCGGCGCCCAGCCCGGCGAGGACGCCGGCCGCCGCCACGAGCGCGCCGTAGCGCAGCGCGGACGCCGTGCGCGCGGCCCAGCCGGGGTCGTCATGCCGGACGTTCATCAAAGGGTCTCCCGCGACGGACGAAACGATTCACGATTCCGCGCACGATTGTGCCCTGTTCGTCGGTCCCGGGACGCGGTTGCGCCCGGATCCCCCGGCAGGGGTCCGGGCGCGGCGTCCGTCGGTGGGTCAGAGGACCACGAACACGAGATCCCTGCTCGATTGGCCCGCTGACTTGGTGATCGACCACCTGGGGCGTCCGCGGGCGGCCGGGGATCTGGGGCCGCTGGCGGGGGCGGAGCGGACGTGGTTCAAGGTGTCGGGGCCGTACCGGTGGCCCGACGAGGGCGCGGCCCGCATGCTGCTGGACGACGTGATCGAACGCACCGGAGGCGAGCGTCTCCTCTGGGGATCGGACTGGCCGCACACCCAGCACGAGTCGGAGGTCGACTACGACGCCATGGTGTGTTTCGCACAGGAGGGGTTGCCGGACGTCGTGGCCCGGGCGGCCGATGCGAACCTGCAGCGACTGCTGGGCGCGCGGGCGTTCCCAGCGGGAGCGGTGGGGTCGACGGAGACGACGGAGTAGCCCCTGGGTCTAGCTGCCGGATGCCTCGACCAGGTCGGCGAGCGCCCCGATCGCCTCGCAGCCGCAGTGGACAGGCTTGCGGAACGGGATGTGGACGTCTCGGGAGCTTCCGGCGGTGTAGAGGCGGAAGGTGAGCCCGTCGGCGTCGGCGCGGAGGGGGCGAAGGAGGTCGTCCGGCGCGAGGTGGTGTCGCGGGGTGACGATCCGGCGCAGCGGCTCGTCGTCGTGGCGGGCCAGGTGTGCGAGCCAGTCGCTCTCCCAGCCGGCGAGCGGGTCGGGGGCGGTGGCGCGGTAGGCGTCGATGGGGACCTCGCAGACGCGCGGAGCTGCGCCGGGGGCGTCCGAGATCTCAAGGCGCGCCTCCAGCGGGACGTAGGCCACGACGGGCTCGCCCGGTGGGATCTCGAGGTCGTCGTAGAGGTGCTCGCCGAGGGGTTGCTCGAGGAGGGCGAGGCGTCCAGTCATTCGGACGCCGCCGCGCACGCGGTGGGGCTGGGGGACGTGGGCGACGTCGGCGGCCCACAGCGGGAGCGGCGGGGAGGGGTGGCCCCGCAGGACCTGGGCCATCCACGGGCCGGCGACGCTGAGGGCGGGCAGGAGGAGCCCGCCGTCCTGCGTCATGATGTAGCGGCCCAGCAGGCGGCGGCGGTCGGGCGGGCCGATCTCGCAATGGCTGCTCGCGACGAGAATGCTGCGGACGCGGCGGGCGTCCGGGTGGTCGAGGCTGTGGCTGGGCTGGAGGTGGGCTCGACAGGGACTCACGATGGTGAGGTTGCCTAACCTAACTTTGATGGCGAGTGAGGCGAGGGGGTGGAGCGTCCCCTCGGACGCCTCTCGCTGGGGCCACCTCGCAGACGTCGCCCCACCTCGACGACGTTTCCCGACCTTGCGCGTGCCACAGCACGCGCGAGGTGGGTTCCAGTCTGCGAGGTGGGGGAATGGTCTGCGAGGTGAGGATTGGGTCTGTGAGGTGAGGATTGGGTCTGTGAGGTGAGGTGAGGTGAGGTCAGGGTCAGCGACGGCGTCCAGGCGGCCGTGCGACAGCACCCCTCAACTCTTCCGGGCCCAGCGTTCGAGTCGCTCACACGCCTCGGTGAGGACGTCCTCACGTTTGCACTGCGCGAACCGGATCAGCCCACCCCACTCGCGCGCCAGCCGCGGCTTGCAGAACGCACTCACCGGGATGCCCACGACGCCTACCTCGTGGGCGAGCGTCCGGCAGACGGACGCGGCGTCCGTCAGGCCGAGTCCCGCGGGATCGGCGACGGTGAAGTACCCGGCCGACGGCCGGTGAACGACGAAGCCGGCGTCCGACAGGGCGGCCCCGAGCTGGTCGCGCCGCATCATCAGGTCGTCGCGGATGCGATCGAAGACGGCGTCCGGCAGCCCGAGCCCCACCGCGATCGCCGGCTGAAACGGCGCCCCGTTTACGAACGTGAGCCACTGCTTGACCGCGACGACGGCGTCCACGAGGGGGGCCGGGGCGGTGAGCCAGCCGATCTTCCAGCCGGTCGTGGAGAAGGTCTTGCCGCCGGACGAGATGGAGACGGTCCGCTCGGCTGCGCCCGGGATCGTCGCCAACGGGATGTGCGGCGCATCGAAGCACAGGTGCTCGTACACCTCGTCGGTCACGAGGACGGCGTCCGCGCGCTCGGCCGCCGCGACGAGGGCCTCGAGGGCTTCGCGCGTCCACTGGTAGCCGGTCGGGTTGTGGGGGTTGTTGACGACGATCGCCCTGGTCCGGGGGGTGATGGCGTCCGCGAGGCGCCCCGGATCGAGCACGAAACCCTCCGGCGTCAGGTCGAGTTCGACCGTCGTGTGGACGCCGCCGGCCAGCCCGATGACCGCCGCGTAGGCGTCGTAGAAGGGTTCGACCGTCAGCACCTCGTCGCCCGGCTTCACGAGCGCCAGCAGCGTGGCCGCCAGCGCCTCGGTGGCGCCCGCCGTCACCAGGATCTCGGTGGCCGGGTCCGGGTGCAGCCCCCAGAACCGCGCCTGGTGAGCGGCGATGGCCTCGCGGAGGACGGGCATGCCGCGTCCGGGCGGGTACTGGTTGACGCCGTCGGCGATGGCCTGCCGCGCGGCCTCGAGCACCTCGGCCGGGCCGTCGGTGTCAGGGAAACCCTGCCCCAGGTTGATCGCCCCCGTGGACGCCGCGAGCGCGCTCATCTCGGCGAAGATCGTATCGGCGGGGCGCCCGTCGGCGCCCAGGAGGCCCGCGCCTGCGGACGCGCGCTGCCAGGGTCCGTCCAGTTGGGGAGTCATGCAGCCAACCTATGCGGTGGGTGGGCGTCCCTCGGGGCGTTTCTACCTGACGTTCTCCACACCAGAGTGTGGAGAACGTCAGGTAGAAACGCACACGCGGCGAGGGCCGCACCGGGGGCGTCCGCGATGGCGCGCAGCGCGCCGAGCACGGAGTCGGGCCGGTCCGCCAGGAACGCAAGATACGAGTCGGCCGTCGCGTTGCCGGTGAGCGCCTCCGGCTGGTAGCCCACCCACGGCAGGGCGCGGTCGAGGATGTCGGCGTCGTCGTCCTCCGCCTCGCGGAAGAACGAGTGATGGTGGTACCGGACGCCGTCGTAGCCCTCCAACGGGGACGGCGAGCCGTCCACCTCGTAGTCGGTGCGCAGGTCGATCACGTCGGTGAGACCCGCGTCCACGAGCGCGCGCAGATCGGACGCCGCGAGCCCGGTCTGGTTCTCCGAGCGCCACAGCCGCCCCGGACGCACCGCGCGGCCGTCGGCCGTGGGGGTGCCCCCGAGGTCGCGAAGGTTCAGCAAGCCGCCGATGGTGAGCCACATGCCTGTGCAGGATAGGCGGCCCCGGTGACGTCCGGGTGACGCGCCCGCGGACGCCCGCCCACCTCGAGGCCCGTCGTCGCCGACGGGTCTGCCGGGTCCGCGTCCCCTCCTCGGCCCGGATCCCCGGTTGCGTCCGTCCGCGTCAGCTCCCGGACGCACGCCGGGTCGGGCGGCGTCGTGCCGGCCTGGACGGCGTCGGCGAAGCCGGGGACGCGCGCGTCCCAGAACCGGACGCCCGCCTGCACGGTCCGCTCATAGGACGCCGACACCACCCCGCGCGCCACCTCGTCCGCCCTGGTGAACCGCGGTTTGCCCACGAACGTCGCCGCCCGCAGCCGAACCCCGCCCGCACCGATGGCCGCCACCTCGCGCAGGTCGTAGCGCAACTCGCGCCGCCGCAGGGCGGCGAGCTCGGCGTCCGTGACCGGCACGCACACCCCCGCGACGGACGCCTCCGCGTCCGCCACCACATCCCAGAACAGCACCACGGGCGGCCGGACGCCCGCGGCGTCCGTGTACGCCTTGTCGTCCTGGCTGCCGTCGTTGGGGAACGCGACCCCGTACACCCGCCGCAGCCCCGCGCACGTCGCGGGCAGGCAGCGCTCGGGTGTGAGCTGCGGCAGGGTCGCCGCGAGCGAGTCGGGTTCAGGAGCGAGCCGTAGGCGAAGACGTAGCGCATGACGCGGCCCTAGCGCGACCCCTGCGGCAGCCGGACGCCTCGGCGGGGAGCCCGCGCCGACGGCGGCGGAACCATCGGGCCGATGTCGCCGTCGGGGGCGTCGTCGAGGTCGACGATCACCGGCGCGTGGTCGCTCGGGAGTTTCCCCTTGCGGGCGGCCCGATCGACCCAGGCGGCCGCGACGCGCCCCGCCACCGGCGCCGAGCCGAGCACGAGGTCAATGCGCATCCCGAGGTTCTGGTGGAACATGCCGGCCCGATAGTCCCAGTAGGAGTAGACGCTCTCGTCGGGCCAGCGCTCCCGGACGACGTCCGCGAGCCCCAGCCCCTCGATCGCCGCGAGGGCCGCCCGCTCGGGACGCGTGACGTGCGTGTGCCCGGCGTAGGCGGCGGGATCGAACACGTCGGCGTCCGCGGGGGCGATGTTGAAGTCGCCGCACAGGGCGACCTGGGCGTCGCCCTCCACCCCGTCGGCGAGCACCGCCTCCCGCAGCGCCGAGAGCCATTCGAGCTTGTAGCGGTAGTGCTCGGAGGTGACCTCGCGCCCGTTCGGCACGTACAGCGAGTGCACCCGGACGCCTCCGCACGTCGCGCTGATCGCCCGCGCCTCCGCCTTGCCCGACCAGTCGGGCTGCCCGGCGAACCCGCGCTCGACGTCGTCGAGCCCGACCCGCGACAGCAGCGCGACGCCGTTCCACTGGCCCTGGCCGTGCGCCGCGACGTCGTACCCGCGCCCGGCGAGCTCGTCGCCGAGCAGCGCACCGAAGGCGTCCTGCGTGAGCTTCGTCTCCTGCAGGCACACGACGTCGGGCCGCCGCTCGTCCAGCCATGGCAAAAGCCGCGCGACGCGCGGCTTCGCCGAGTTCACATTCCAGGTCGCGATTCGCACCCTGCCGAGGCTAGCCGGTGATCTGCGCGGATGCCGACGCGGCGTCCCGGGGCGACGTCCGCCAGAGCACGATGGCCGTGTAGGCCACGATCGCGAGGCCGCTGACGAGGGCGTCGGCGACGGGGATGACGGTGGCGTTGGGGTCCGACAGGCCGAAGGCGGAGAAGCCGTAGCCGAGCGCGTTGTTGACCACGTGCAGGGCGATCGCGGCCTCGAGGCCGCCGGTCCGCCACGTCAGGACGCCGGCCGCCACCGCGAACAGCGCGACGTTCGCCAGGCCCACCGCGTCGTACTGATGGCCGATCACGAAGAACGGCAGCGGGACGAGGATGCCCCACCACGGGCTACGCAGCCACGTCCCGAGAAGCTGCATCGGCAACGCGCGGAACGCGTACTCCTCGGCGGCCGCCTGGAACGGGACCAGCAGCAGCGCGCAGGCCAGCAGGCCGAGAGACGCGGCGTCCCAGCGGGGGACGATCGGCGTCCCGCTGACCGCGGCCATGACGAGCGAGATCGCGCTGCCCGCCAGCATGATCGCCAGCGCGACGAGGGAGTTCCTGCCGAGCAGGTCCCAGCGGAGGCGTCCGGCGACGGACGACAGGAAGCCCGCCGGACGCCCGCCGCCCACCCGGACGCCGACGACGATCGCCGGCAGCAGCAGCGCGATGGCGAGCAGTTCGAGGGCGGCGATGGCCGGGTTGCCCTGGTCCCACTCGGCGGCCTGCTGGGTGAGCTGGTCGGCGAACCCCGGGTTCGCGACGGCCACGGCCATCGCGCCGATCACCAGCAGCAGCGCGAGACCCACGTAGGTCACCGCCGCCACCGCGAGGGTGGTGAGCGGACGCCACCAGCGGTTGTTCGCCGACCCGCGGGCCAGCAGGTGGTAGGGCAGGGGACCGGGGGCGGCGACCGGCGCCGGCGCCGGCCCGCTCGGGATCGTCGGGACGGTGGGGAGCGTGTGGTTCGTCATGACCAGCATCCTTCCCGGACGCCCCGCGCGCCGGTATCGGACGAGAGGCTCGCGCTCGGCGACATCCGGACGATGCGTCTTCATACCTTCGGACGACACCGCGTCGACGTCCGGACGCCTACGGTGTCCGCATGCCCTCGTCTCCGCCATCAGCCCTCGTCAGGCCCGGTCGCGGGCGCGCGCCCCGGGGCACGGTCGCCCTGATGGTCACCCTGATCGTGACGAGCCCCCTCGCCCTGCTCGTCTCGTTCGGCACGCTCGCGGCCCTGCCGTGGCCCGCCTGGGCGGTCGGCGGCCGGATGCTCGTGGACCTCGCTTTGGGCATCGTCGCGCTGGTGCTCCTGCCGCGCGTGCTCTACCGGGACGCCGGCCCGCCGACCTGGGCGGTCGACGCCGAGCGCGAGCGACGCGCCCTGCCGGCGGGGCTGCTCCTGATCGCTTTCCTCGCGGTGTCGGGCATGGCGACGGCGCCCGGCCTGATCGCCGTCGCCTCCCTCGCCGGACGCCGCCGCTGGCGCTGGATCGCCGCGGCGGTCGGCGTCCTGCTGGCCGCGTTCGTGGTGGCGGAGGCCATCACCCCCTCGTCGGGCGGCGGGGTGTCGTGGTGGGAGCTGGCGCTCGCGGTCGTCGTGCTCGCGGTGCTGCTGACCTTGTGGGGGCTGTATCGCGGCACGCGCCGCGAACTGCTGCGGTCCGCGCGGCAGGAGGCCGAGGAGGCCCGCCGCGGCCAGGAGACCCGCGAGTTGCAGGCCCGGCAGGCCGAGCGCAACCGCATCGCCCGCGAGATGCACGACACCGTCTCGCACCGGCTCGCGCTCGTCGCCTTGCACGCCGGCGCGCTGGAGTACCGGGACGACCTCACGCCCGAGCAGGTCCGGGACGCCGCGGGCGTCATCCGGCAGGGGGTGCAGGAGGCGTCCGACGAGCTGCGGGCCGTGCTGGCCGTGCTCCGCGACGACGGCGGCGATGCCCGGCCGGCGCCCCGGCTGGCGGAGATCGAGGGGCTGATCGCCGACGTCCGGGAGGCCGGGGTCGCGGTGGAGTGGACGGTGACCTCGGCGTCCGGTGGGGGATCCGAGGGGTCGGCCGAGCCGGCGTCCGGTGGGTCGGCCGAACCGGCGTCCGGGCTGGAATCCCGCGCCCCCGCCGAGCCGCCGCCGGCGGCGTCCGCGCATGTGTATCGCGTGGTGCAGGAGTCGCTCACCAACGCGCTCAAGCATGCTCCGGGCGCCCCGCTGCGGGTGGCGCTCGCCGTCGAGGACGGCGTCGGCGTCGCCGTCGAGGTGCGCAACCCGCTGCCGGCCACCCCCGCGGACGCCCCGGGCTCGCGGGTGGGGCTGGTCGGGCTGCGCGAGCGGCTGGCGCTCGCGGGCGGTAGGTTCGGGGCTCAGGCCGAGGGAGGGGAGTTCGTGGTGCGGGCGTGGGTGCCGTGGCGGACCTGACGGGCGCGACCGAGGCGACCGTCTCCGTGCTGCTCGTGGACGACGAGCCGCTCATCCGGGCCGGGCTGCGCCTCGTCCTGGACGGGGCCGCGGGGCTGCGGATCGTCGGCGAGGCGTCCGACGGGCTGGAGGGGGTGCGGCTGGCGAGGGAGCTGCGCCCGGACGTCGTCCTCATGGACGTCCGCATGCCGCGCTGCGACGGCGTCGAGGCCACGCGCCTCGTGCGCGACCTGCCGGACGCCCCCGCCGTCGTCGTCCTGACGGCGTTCGACACCGACCAGTTCGTCGTCGGCGCCCTGCGCGCCGGAGCCGCGGGGTTCCTGCTCAAGCACACGCCGCCGCCCCAGCTCGTGGACGCCGTCCGGCAGGCCGCGGCCGGCACGATGAGCTTCACGCCGGGAGTGCTCCGGCACCTCGTGGACGCCGCCCCCGCCGCCCCGTCGCCCGCGGCCGGGCGGGTGGCGTCCCTGAGCGAGCGCGAGGCGGAGATCGCCGCGCTCGTCGCCGAGGGGCTCACCAACGCCGAGATCGGCGAGCGGCTCTACCTCGCCCTGCCGACCGTGAAGACCCACCTGGCGCGGATCTTCGAGAAGCTCGGCGTGACCAACCGCGTCCAGGCCGCCCTGCTGGTGCACGAGGCGCGCCGCGGGCGTTTCTAGCTGACATTCTCCACACTCTGGTGTGGGGAACGTCACACGGCCGGGCGGATCGAGGCCCGTCACGTGGGCAGAATCAGCCGGTCACCGGCCAGCGCCGCGTGCGCCCAACTCGTCGGCGTGCTCGCGGCCGAAGCGCTCCAGCGCCTCCAGCACCGGGCGCGTGTCGCGGCCCAGGTCGGTCAGCGCATAGCGGACGCCCACCGGCGGCCCGGCGTCCACGTGCCGCACGGCGAAGCCACGCGCGCAGAGCTCGCGCAGCCGGGCGGTGAGGACGGCGTCCGAGACCCCGGGTGCTGCCCGCTTGATTTCGCTGAACCGCTCGGCCCCGCCGAGCATCGCGCTGAGCACCGCGCCCGCCCACGCCCGCCCGAGGACGCCGAGGGCGTCCTCGATCGCGGTGCAGTTGGCCACGGCGTCCCCCAGGAATAATCGAAGCACTCTTGTGTTGATAGTAACATCACGAACAAGAGTGAGAGGTGACGTGATGGCGAAGAAGATCGGCTTCCTGAGCTTCGGGCACTACCTGGACATCCCGGGCTCGCGCGTGCCGACCGCCGGCGACTCGCTGCGGCAGCACGTGGCGATGGCGGAGGCGGCGGAGTCCGCGGGCATGGACGGGGCCTGGCTGCGCGTGCACCACTTCGACATGAACCACGCGGCGCCGTTCCCGCTGCTGGCGGCGATGGCTGCCCGGACGACGACGCTCGACGTCGGCACCGGCGTCGTCGACCTGCGCTATGAGAACCCGCTCTACCTCGCCGAGGAGGCGGCCGCGACCGACTTGCTCAGCGAGCAGCGGCTGCAGCTCGGCGTGAGCCGCGGGTCGCCCGAGTCGGCGGCCGACGGGCAGGCCGCGTTCGGCTACCGCCTCGCCGAGGGTGAGGACTGGGCGGGCGTGACCCGCGCGCGGGCCGACCTGTTCCGGCGCGCGATCGACGGGCAGCCGGTCGCGCGGTCGCACCGGGCGGCGGCGTCCGGGGGAGCGCCCGATCTGCCGATCAGGCCGCTGTCGCCCGGGCTCGGCGACCGCATCTGGTGGGGTGCGGGCAGCCCCTCGACCGGCGTGTGGGCGGGCACCGCGGGGTACAACCTCGTCAGCTCGACCTTGCTGCTGGCCGACGACGGGCGTCCGTTCCATGTGCAGCAGGGCGATCAGGTGCGGCGCTACCAGGACGCCTACGCGGCCGCCGGGCACACCGGGCCGGGGCTGGCCGCGGTGACGCGGAGCGCGTTCCCGATCACGAACGACGACGACCGCCGGTACTTCGCGCGGGAGGCCGGCGGAGGCGACGGGGTCGGGTTCCTCGACGGCCACAACGCGCGCTCGGGGCCGACCTTCGTGGGCTCCCCCGAGGACGTCGCCGACCAACTGCGCGGCGACGAGGCCGTGACCGCCGCCGACTACGTGCTGTTCGCGATCCCCAGCCAACTCGGCGTGGACTACAACGCGCACCTCTTCGAGAACCTCGCCGCCGTCGCCCGTGAGCTGGGGTGGAAGGAGTAGTCGGCTGGGTCTCGGCGGCGGTGTTCGAGCGGGCGGTCGTGTCAGCCCGGCCCCCCCGTGTGCGTTTCTATGCGGCAGAATCCACACCCCAGCGCGGATTTCGTCGCACTGAAACGTCACCGACCGAGCGCCTGCACCAGGTCGTCCCAGAGGTCGTCGACGTCTTCCAGGCCCACCGACAGCCGCACCAGCGCCTCGGGGACGGTCTCCGGCTCCGACGGGATCCGCCGCCTCCGCTCCACCAGCGACTCCACCCCGCCGAGGCTCGTCGCCGGCACCCACAGCCGCACCGCGCGCGTCAGCGCGTCGGCGGCCGCGGCGTCCTGAAGTTCGATCGCGAGCATCGCGCCGAACCCGCGCATCGTGCTGGCGGCGACGGCGTGCCCGGGGTCGCTGGGCAACCCCGGATACCGCACCCGCGTCACCGCCGGGTGGGACGCCAACCGCTCGGCCAGCGCGGACGCCGTCCGCTGGGCGCGCTCCAGCCGGACGCCCAATGTCCGGACGCCGCGCAGCGCCAGCCAGGTCTCGAACGGTCCCGGGATCGCGCCGGTCAGCGTCCGGTGGGTGCGCAGGCGGTCGAGCAGGACGGCGTCCCGCGTGACGAGCACGCCGAGCAGCACGTCCGAGTGCCCGGCGAGGTACTTGGTCGCCGAGTGCATGACGACGTCGGCGCCGGCGTCCAGGGGGTTCTGCAGCAGGGGCGTCGCGAACGTGTTGTCCACTGACACCCGGACGCCCGCCTCCCGCGCGGCCGCGCACACCGCCGGCAGGTCCGCGACCTCGATGAGCGGGTTCGTCGGCGACTCGACGTGCAGCCAGTCGGCGTCCGCAAGCGCCGCCCGGACGCCGTCGGTGTCGGCGGCGTCCACCCTGGTCACACGCAGATCTCCGCGCGCTCGATGCTCCTCGGCGAGGGCGAGCATCGTGTTGTACGACGTCGCGCCGATCACGAGGTGGCCGCCGCGGGGCACGAGCTCGAACAGCGCGGCCCCGGCCGCCATGCCGGACGCGAACGCGACCGCGCCCTCCGGTGCGCCCTCGAGCCCGCCGACCGTCTCCTCGAGCGCCGCCCAGGTCGCGTTGCCGTAGCGGCCGTAGACCGGCAGGTCAGGGTCGATGTCGCCGGGCTGGATGTACGTGCTCGCCAATTCGACGCCCGGCCCGACCGGGGCTCCCGGGGTCCGGCCCGGGCGTCCGGCGACGACCGCGAGCGTTTCGCGTAAGTATTGCTGCATCGATTCGGGGTCCGCCATGGGCGTCATTGCACCATGGACGCGGACGCCGGTTCGAGGGCTGGGCACCGCCACGTGTCCACGGGGTGACCACCGGGTGAACTGGTACCACCTTCCTGGATCATGATGCGCAACAAACCGCGACCGAGCCGGCGCACGATCGCTTTCTTCGCCGGGCGGCTGCCGAACGGAAGGAACGCCCATGAGTTCGACTGTGCCGGCGGCCCCGGATCCGCAGAATGTGCATGCTGTGGATCGGGGTGATGCTGGGTATGAGAAGGGTTTGAAGCGGCGTCATATTCAGATGATCGCGATTGGTGGTTCGATCGGGACTGGCTTGTT
>NZ_JBDHZL010000026.1:0-29208 GCF_039811905.1 Nigerium sp.
GGGTCGGCTCCCGGACGCCCGCGGCGTCCCCGAGGGCCACCCCGAGCGCGGCCGCGCTCACGACCCCGGCCGCCTGCCCCGCGGACGCCCCGGCGGCCACGCGGCTCACCCTGGCCGCCGGCGGGTCGGCGAGCTTCGCGACGAACGTCCCGGACGCCTACGGCCTCGTCGTCCACCTGGCCCCGCTCGCCGGGGCCGGCACCCTGCAAACCCGGCTGACCACGGCGTCCGGCGCGACGATCGACCTGGCGCCGACCGAGGTCGGCGCGGGCTTCGAGACGGTGCGCCTGCCGCTCCCGGACGCCGTCGCCGACGACCGCGTGGTCGCCCTCGAGCTGCGCTCTGACGCCCCGTCCGCCTGGGCCGTCGCCGGCATCGACCTGGCCACCTACCCCCACCGCTGAGCCGCGCGGCGGCGTCCGGGGGCGGAAGGTAGGCTCGACCCGTGCGCGACATCGACGACCTCCGCGCCCTGCTCGAGGGCCGCACGTGGGTCTGCCTCACCGGGGCGGGCGTGTCCACCGACTCGGGCATCCCCGACTACCGCGGGCCGTCCGCGCCGCCCGCGAACCCGATGCTGTATTCGGAGTTCGTCGGCGACGTCGAGAACCAGCGCCGCTACTGGGCCCGCTCCATGCAGGGCTGGCGCAGCTTCGGGCAGGCGCAGCCGAACGCCGGGCACCGTGCCCTCGCGCACCTGGGGGTGGGCGTCCTCACGCAGAACGTGGACGGGCTGCACGAGGCGGCCGGGTCGCGCGGCGTCCTGGCGCTGCACGGCCGCATCGACCGGGTGATCTGCCTCACCTGCGGCGACCTCTCCGGGCGGGCCGGGCTGCAGAGGCGGCTGGAGGAGGCGAATCCCGAGGTCGCCGGCACGATCCCGGCCGGCACGGCCGAGCTGCGGCCCGACGGGGACGCCGAGGTCGACCGCTGGCACGACTTCGTCGTGGTCGGCTGCGAGCGCTGCGGGGGCGTCCTGAAGCCCGACGTCGTGTTCTTCGGGGAGTCGGTGCCGCGGCAGCGGGTCGCCGACGCCTACGCGCTCGTCGACTCGGCCGAGGTGGTCGTCGTGGCCGGTTCGTCGCTCACAGTGATGTCCGGGCTCCGGTTCGCGCGCCACGTGAAGAAGCAGGGCCGGCCGCTGGCGATCATCAACCGCGGTCCGACGAGGGGTGACGAGTTGGCGGACGTCCGGGTGGAGGGCGGCACGTCCGAGACCTTGTGCGCGCTCGTCCCCTCGCCCGCCGCCTGACGCGCCGGGTTCGCTCATCGGGCAGGATGTGCCCATGGACGTGGACATCCACCTGGTACCCGTGCCCGGGGAGGGGGCGGAGCCGTCGGCGCTGCTGCAGGGGCGCGTCCAGGCGGCGAACGAGCACCACCACGACGCCTACGGCCACACCGACTTCGACGACACCCCCGAAAGCTACGCCGCGCAGTACGCCCACCAGGCATACCGGGCGAAGCTCTGCTGGGCGGCGGTCCGGGCCGGGACCGACCCGGCGGGCGTCCGGCCCGACGAGGTGCTCGCCGGGGCGACGGCCCACTTGCCTCTCGCCGACAACCGGACGTCCGCCGACGTCGCCCTCGTCGTGCGACCCAGCGCGCGCGGGCAGGGCATCGGACGCCGGCTGTTCGACCACGTCGCCGCGGACCTCGCCGCCCGCGGCCGCACCGTCTGGACGACCGCCAGCTTCCACCCCGCGGCGCTCCCCGGCTCGCCGGGATCGCTGACGGCGAACTCCGGCGCCGGCACGATCGACGGGCGGCACGCTGCGGCGTCCTTCGCGCGGAACCGCGGCTTCGTGCTCGAACAGGCCGAGCGGTACTCGATCCTGCGGCTGCTCCCCGACGTCCCGCACTGGCACGCGGACCTGGCCACCTGGCGGCGCGACGCCGCTCGGCACGCCGGCCCCGACTACGAGCTGCTGCAGTGGGTCGGCCGGACGCCCGAGGAGCACCTCGTCCCGCTCGCGGCCCTGCGGGCCCGCATGAGCGTGGACGTCCCGTCGGCCGGGCTGGAGATCGAAGAGGAGCACTGGGACGCCGACCGCGTCCAGGCGCACGACGACGGACGCCTCGCGGCCGGGGAACGGGCCGTGACGACCGCCGTCCTGCACCGGCCCACCGGCGACCTGGCCGCCTACACCGAGCTGCTCTGGCCGCACCACCACCCGACGGGGGTCTGGCAGGAGGACACGCTCGTCCATGGCGATCACCGCGGACGCCGGCTCGGCATGCTCGCCAAGGCCGCCAACCTGACCGCGCTCGTGGAGGCGAACCCGGCCGCCCAGCGCGTGCACACCTGGAACGCGGTCGAGAACACGCACATGCTCGCGATCAACCAGGCCCTGGGGTTCGTCGCGCAGGGGCTGGAGGCGGCCTGGCAACGCCGGGCGTGACGGCGGCCACTGACTCCCCTGAGCACGGACGAGGACGCCCGAAGAAATAGGGCAGTACGCATGCGATAATCACCGTGTGACCCCTCCGGAAACCCCGCGACGGCGTGGGCGGATCAGCGACCTGATCCAGCGTCTGCCCAGCCTGCGTCCGGGGGTGCTGGAGGCGGTGGCGGGGGTCTTCTTGATCACCCCGGTTCTCATCTTCCTCCCCACCTATCGCGATGACCCCTGGGGGTGGACTCTCGAGGTTGTCGCGTGTATCGCTGCGGTGATCACGGGGCGTTTCCCGATCCTCGGGAGCTGCGTCATCGGGCTCGCATTAACGGCGCTCGTATTCGACCCCACCGACAGCCCCCGCTGGGCCGCGTTCGCCGTCGCCATCCCGCTCGTCAGCGCGGGCGCCCGAGGCAAGCGCTCGATGCGCCTGCTGCTGACCCTGTGGTACTGGCCTGTGCTGACCTTCATCGAGGTCGGCACGGAGTTCGTGTGGTCCGAGTTCCTCAACGGCGCGGTGCTCTGGGGCCTCTTGGTCACCGTCTTCTGGGTGTTAGGGGAGGGCGCTCGCGCGCTCACCGCCGAGCGGGAGCGCCTGCGCGCGGAGCGCGTCGCGGCCGTCCGCTCGCAACGGCGGACCATCGCGCGAGACCTGCACGACACGATCGCGTACGGGATGACCTCGATCATCCTTCGCGCCGAGCAGGCGAAGCTGCGCGGCGTCGACGACCCGCTCATGGTGGCCGACCTCGACTACATCGTCGCCGCCGGCCGGCGCTCGATGCGCGACCTGCGCGGCATGATGGAGACGCTGCGCCGCAACGAGCCCGACAACGAGCTGCCGCACTCGCCGTGGCAGATCAGCTCGCTCGAGGAGGTGCTCGACCGGCGGCTGGCCGAGCTCACCGACAACGGGTTCCGCGCGTCCGCCCACGTGGACGCCGACCTGGCCGCCCTGCCCGAGTCGGTCCGCGAGACCCTCGGCAAGGTCGTCACCGAGGCCACCGCGAACATGGTCAAGCACGGCGACCGCGACGCCCCCTGCAGCATCATGATCGAGACCGGCGACGGCGAGCTTGAGGCCGTCTTCATCAACACCCCCGCCCACTCCCCCGGCCGTCTGGGCCGGGGGAAGACCACCCACCTCGGGCTCGTCGGCGCGCGCGAGCGCGTCGAGGCCCTGGGCGGCGAGTGCGACGTCACGAGCACCTCGCCGACCTGGGTCCTGCGAGCCCGGATCCCCCTCGGAGCCTGACATGGACCCCCAGCCCTCCCCCGCCGCCCCGATCCGGGTCATCGTCGTCGACGACGACCCCATCGTGCGCTCCGCCCTCGTCAGCTACGTCGAGGCCTCGCCCACGATCGAGGTGGTCGCCGCGTGCGCCAACGGCCAGGAGGCCCTGGCCGCCGTCACCGACGCCCCGATCGACGTCGTGGTCATGGACATCCGCATGCCCGTCATGGACGGCATCACGGCCACCGCCGCGATCCGCGCCCGGTCGGGGCGGACCCGCGTGCTGCTGCTCACCTCGTTCGACGAAGACGACTACATGGTCAACGCCCTCCGCGCCGGGGCCGCCGGCTTCCTGCTCAAGGACGCCTCCCCCAAGGCCCTCGTCGACGCCGTCCACGCCGTCCACGAGGGCACCACGGTCGTCTCCCCTGCCCCGCTCGGGCGGCTCGTCCGCGACGGCCGCGGCGGCGCCCACCCGACCCACCCGCCGCGCTCCGCCGAGCCCCCGCCCGAAGTGGACCTCAGCGCCCGCGAGCTCGACATCCTGCAGTTGCTGTGCCGGGCCCATTCCAACGCAGAAATCGCACAGGAGCTCTTCCTGTCGGAGTCGACGGTCAAGACCCACGTGTCGGCGATCATGGCCAAACTCATGGTGAAATCGCGGCTCAAGGCCGTCGTCCGGGCCTACGAATGGGGCCTCGTCGACCGCGACTGATCGGTGACACCAATTTTTTAGATCACACGTGTCGCGTTATGCTGGACTCCTCCAAACAGGCGCACCCTTGCGCCTGGTCAATAAAGGGGGATGCCTGGAATGAAGAAGACGAAGAAAATCACCGCCACGATCGCCGCGACGATCATCCTGTCCGTCAGCGCCGCCACGCCCGCCCTGGCCGCGCCCAACGCCGGCCAGCTCAGCCAGTCCTCGGACGGCACGACCGCGTGCCGGCTCATCTACTGGTTCCCCGGCTGCTGGGCCCGCTGGTGAGCCGCTGACCGAACCAACGCGCCCCCGCGACCCGCCGGTCGCGGGGGCGTCCTCTGGCTGGGGTGCCTTCCACCGCGACATTGCCTTGTCCCCATTTCTGGGGACCGCCCCAGAAATTCTCCCGGGATTGCGCGTTCGAGAAAGCGCCGCCCTACCCTGATCCCGGTGACCGCCCCGCCGCGAAAGAAGTTTCTGCGCTCGTGCCGGTTAATCGCACGAAACAGCCCCGGGTCGCATTCGGTCGATGCCAGCGGAAAACGATTCGGCGTCCATCACGAACAGTTCACGACGTGGACGCCGAACTGCCTTCTGTTTCCCAGATGACGGACCGGCGGGGAGGCCGCGCGCTCGTTTCGGGCCAGGCAGGGTCTCCAAACTCGGTGCCTGGTGCCGAGCGAGGCCATGGACATGGTGCGGTTGCAGGCACTCCGGATGTCCAGTGGGGATTGAGCGACCGGCGCAGCTGACTCCTAGCCGTTTCTGTCTTGTACTGCTGCACTCGCGGGTCGTGCTGCGGCATCCTCCCGGGCACTGCGGCTGGTGTGGTCGACGTGCAACTGGACGGCCGTGGCGCGCTCGTCCGGCACATCCCCGCCCAGGTCGGGACCATGGGCGTACATCTATCTCGATGCTGTAGCCGTCCACCGTCCACGAAGCCCGGAAGCCGGTCGCAGGGCCGCTGGCCTCGCCGACATCGACCGGGGAGCCCGCGATCCCGGAGAACAGGTCCTGAAGCTGCGTAGCCGCCGGGGCCACGACGGTAGCCCACGACTCACCCGCCCAGAGGAACCAGTACAACCCCACGAACTCGCCGTCGTGGAAATGCCATCCGCCGCGAGGCTTCCCCCAGACGCTCGGCCCCTCCGCAACGATGATGTCCCCTTCGGTCGCCTTCTCGGTCATGTCCAGTCCGTTCTGTGCGAACCATGCACGGCGTTCTGTCTCCGTGGTTGGCCAGGGACTAGAGATCAGACGCCGAACGAGCTCGGCGACGTCCGTCGGGGCAGGCGTGCTGGGGATTTCTGGGCTCATGCTGTCGACACTACGGACGTGCGGTGCCCCACGGAACCGGGGCAGTCCTTGGGACAGGGCCTAGCCCGGCCAGCCGTACTCGGCGGTCTTGGGCGGCGCGGAGTCGGCGGAATACCAGGCCGTGAAGAAGTCGCTCAGGTCGCGGCCCGCGACCTCGCTCGCCAGCGTACGGAACTGGTTGAACGAGTGCGGGCCCTGACCCGCCGCCCACCGCCGCACGAGGGTGTCGAACTTGGACCGCCCCATGACGTTCTTGAGCGCCTGGAGCGCCATCGCGCCGCGGTCGTACGTGGTGCCGAACATGTTGTCGCGCCCCGGGTTCGCGATGGGCTGCCGCCAAAAGCCTGGGTAGGCGTCCTCCCACCGGCTCTGGAGGCGGTCGTTCGCCGATCGCCCCCCGTTGAGTTCGCCGATCGTCCAGCTCGCGTGCGTGGCGAAGCTCTCGTTCATCACAATGTCGGCCCACGTCGCCGGCGTGACGGTGTTGCCGAACCACATGTGCGCGTTCTCGTGGACGACCAGCTCGGTGCGTCCGGCGTCGCTCAGGTCGAGGAAGTCGGAGTCGTAGAACGGCCGCCCGGCGATCTCGAGGGCACCGAACGAGGTGCTCATCGCGCTGACCAGGCCGCCGCCGGCGTCCATCGGGTACTTGCCGTAGATCGCGGCCAACTGCCGGACGCGCATCGGGGTCGTCTTGAGCGTGTCCATGGCGACGTTCTGCTCGTCCGCCGACAGCAGCTTCGACACGGCGTACACGTAGGGGATGCCGTCGACGGTCTCCCGCTCGATGCGGAACGGCCCGATCGCCAGACCCACGGTGTAGGTGGGCGTGGGTCGGTCGGTGCGCCACTGCCAGGTCGCCGTGTTGGGGTCGGAGTCCGCGTCCTCGCTGATGAGCCGCCCGGCGCTGATGGCCTGCAGATCCTTCGGCACGGTCACGCTGACCGCGTAGGTCGCGGGGTCGCTCGGGTGGTCGTTCGAGGGAAACCACGCCGTCGCCGAGATGGGCTCACCGGCGATCATGAGCCCCCGGTCGCCCCGCTGCACGGGACGGTCCCCGCCGTCCGACCGGACGCTCCGCGGGTCGCCGTGGTAAGTGATCGAGACGACGGACTCGCGCCCCGCCTGCAACACCTTCGACAGGCGCAGCATCCGGTCGCTGCCGTTCCCGACGACGACCGGCACGGCCGTGCCGTCGACGGTCGCCGAGTCCACGGTGAGCCCGAGATCGACCCGCACGGCGGAGAGGTTCACGTCGGGGCGAATGCGCATCGTCGTCGTCCCGTTCAGCTCCCCGGACGCCTCGTCCCACCGAACGCGAATGTCGTACGACAGCGCGTCATAACCGTCGCCGCCCGCGTTCGGGTAATAGGGGTCGCCCACGCCGTCGTTCGACTGGCGCGGCGGCACGGTCGGCGTCGGGGTGCGCGTCTCGACCTGCGGCACGGGCACGATCGGAGCGGGCGGTCGCTGCAGCGCGAGCGCCGTCACCACCCCCGCCACGACGAGCACCGCAGCCAGCGCCAGGATCACCACGCGGGCGCGGCGGCGTGCTTCACCCTTGGTCACGGGTCAATCCCCCTCTGGTCAGGTCAGGTACTACGTCAGGACGCCGCGGGCGCGGCCCGCCGCCGGACGAACCGTTCGTCGCCGCGCCGGCGGATGGCGCGCAGCAGGACGACGAGTGGCGAATGCCGCGAGAAGAGCCACAGGGCCGCGGTGACGAGCGTCACGAGGCCAGGGAGCCACAACCGCGCGTAGTAGGCGACCCACACGAACAGATCCCACGGCGCGGATTGGCCCGAGTGCGGCCCCACGCGGCGGCCCACCTGGATCGGGCCGGGCCAGTTGTACGCGCCCCAGGCGACCCCGAGCCAGATGCCCGACCACGCGACGACGCTCGGCCCGTAGGCCGGCGCACCGCGCGTGTAGCGGCGCATGGCGCCCCGGAACAACAGGTGGCTGACCACGATGGCCACCACCCCGAGCGGGATCACCCACGGCTGCGGCAGGCGTCCGGTGTCGTAGGCGAACTCGCTGTTCATCAGCATCATGCGCCCGACCATCGCCGACCCCATGACCGCCGAGACCGTCACCGCCCACGACGCGAACACGAACAGGTGCGCCAGCGCGGCGAGCAACCAGTCGAACGCGAGGCTCGCGCCACGCCGACGCGGACGGGCGGCTCCTTCTCGGGTGGCTCCTTGCACGCGCACATGCTAGCCACCGAACCTGTGCGGCGGCTGTCTCGAACCTGCGAATCCGACGAATCCGCTGCGGTGAACCACACGCCGCGGGTTAGATGAAGGTGTGCTCAACGCGTGGGAGTGCGAAGAAGGCTCCTTGTACGAACGCGTCGGCGGTCATGCCACGTTCGTTCGTTTGGTGCGCGCCTTCTTCGCGGCCGTCGAGCTCGACCCGGAGCTCGCTCCCCTCTTCGGCAGAACCGGCATCGACGTCGTCGAGCCGCGCTACGTGATGTTCCTCGAGCAGTACTGGGGTGGCCCGCCGATCTTCTCCCAGCGTCGTGGCGCGCCGGCGCTCCGCCGCCGGCACATGTCCGTGAAGGTCACCGCCCGCGCCAAAGTCCTCTGGCTGGCCCACATGCACGACGCCATCACCGAGGCGCGGCTCGGCCCGGCCGAGGAGCTCGAGCTACGCGAGTACATCGATCGCGCCGCCCCTTTTCTCATCAACGCCGACTGAGCGGCGTCTCGAGATGCTCCCCGGCCGGGCCGGGTGTCGCTTGTTCAGTTGTCCCCGCGGGGCGCCTTAGCTGGGCGCCCCGGTCGACGACGAGGACGACGACTGCGAGCCGGACGTCTTCGACTGCGAGGTGGTCTTCGACCGCGGGGTCGTGGCCTCCTGACCGCCGGTCGTGGGCTCGGGCTGCGTGGCCTGCGTGGTCGTCGTCTCCGCGGGCTGCGGGGCGACGGTCCCGTTGTCGGTCGCCTGCGTTTCCTGCGGCGCGGCCGAGGTGGTCTCGCCCGCGTACGTCGGCTCGGCGGTGGTGTCGTAGGTCGGCGTCGCGGACGCCGAGTGCGTCGGCCGGGCCGAGGACGCCGGCACCACCTGGCTGATCGTCGTGCCCTGCCCGCCGTCCAGTGATTTACCGGACGCCGTCTCGACGCTCGTCAGCACCAGCATCGTCACCCCAAAGGTGGCGAGGGCGGTCACGACGACGCTCGCCAGCGCGATCCACATCCTGCGGTGCCGCTGCGGCTTGTTCACCTTCGCCACGGTCCCTGACGCCGGCCGCGCCTGCCCGTCGGGCCCGACGTCCACCGTCTCCTCGGTGAGGATGGTCTCCTTCTCGCCGCCGGTGCTCTTCCGCCGCGCCACGACGAGCTTCAAGCCGCTCGCCGTGCGCTGGAGCCCGGCAGAGTAGAAGGTGCTCGAGAGGGCGGTCACTAGGGACGTCAGCCCGGCGCCCGCGACCGTGCCCGCCGCGCCGAGGCGCGAGCTGAGGACGGCCACCGTGCAGGCCGCCAGGGCACCGCCGATCAGCTGCGCCGGCACGATTTTGATCTTGCCCGCCTTCTCGTCGGGCCCTTTTTTCTCGGGCTCGACCGCGGCGGACGGGGAAGTTTCTTTCGTCATTTCACATCAGTCAGTCGGTAGTTCGGCATGATTTCGTTTCTGATTTTAGTCGGCGCGACCTGAATTCTCCCGCCGGTTGCACCACGCTTGCAGCGCGGCATCGACGTCGACCAGCTTCACCACGACCCGCGGTTCGCCGGGCGCCCAGCCGCGGGCGTAGAACTCGCGGATGCGGCGGTTCAGGTCTTCCACGATCTCGCGGGCCCGGTCGGCGCGCTTCACATCGGCGAGCTTCTCCTGGATCGTTTCGGCCTCCTTGCGGAGCGAGAGAACGCCGGGCAGCACCGGCTCCAGGTTCTCGCGTTTGATCTTCGCCTTGATCCACCAGTCGTCCGAATCGTCCAGCTCCAGCGGCTTGCCGGCGCCGGGAAGATTGTCGAACTCGCCCCGCTCCATGGCTTCGCGGATTTGGCGGTCGATCCAGGATTCGAACTGCACGGGCCCCTCCTTCCGGTGCAACTGGCTGCCCACGGTACCCGGCACGCAACCCCGCGGGAGAGGATGGGCCGGTGACCGACGCACCACGACGACCCGCCTTCGCCTACGCCGCGATCGCCGCCGTGCTCCTGCTCGCCATCAACCTGCGTCCCGGCGCGACCTCGATCGGGCCGGTTCTCGCCGAGCTCCGCGAGTCGCTGGGCATGAGCGGCGTGGCGGCCGGCGTCCTGACGGCGCTGCCCGGCATCTGCTTCGCCGTGTTCGGCGCGACCGCGGTCTCACTCGCGGTGCGGCTGTCCTTGAACGGCGCGATCACGCTCGGCGCCCTGGCCATCGCGATCGGGCTCGGCGCCCGATCGTTCGTCGGCGACCAGTGGTCGTTCCTGGGGCTGTCGGTGCTCGCGTTCGCGGGCATGGCGCTGGGCAACGTGCTCGTCCCGTCGTTCATCAAGCGTCATTTCCCGCTGCGGACGCCGACCCTCAGCGCCCTCTACGCGACCGGCCTGGCGCTGGGGGCGACGGCGGCGTCCCTGGCGGCGGCCCCGATCGCCCAGGTCGCGCCGGGCGGCTGGCGGGCCAGCGTGGGCATCTGGGGGGTGGGTGCGGCGGCGACCCTGCTGCTGTGGGTGCCGCTCACCGTCCGCGAGCGGCGGCACGCGCGGGCGTCCGGGCACCGGGTCGCGCCGGGGGCGTCCCTGTGGGGCGTCGCGCGGTCGCCGAAGGCGGTCGCGCTCGGGCTGTTCTTCGGGACGCAGTCGATGCAGGCGTACGTCCAGTTCGGCTGGATCGCGCAGATGCTGCGCGACGGCGGCCTCGGCCAGACAAGCGCCGGGCTGATGGCGTCCATCATCGCGGCGTGCGGGATCCCGTCAGGGCTGGTCATGGCCGGCATCGTCGAAAGCATGCGCGACCCGCGCCGCCTCGGCGTGGTCTTCGGCCTGAGCCTGGCGGTGGGGTACCTCGGCGTCCTGTTCGCGCCGTCGCTCGCCTTGCTGTGGGCGCTGTGCCTCGGCCTGTCGTCGGCGGCGTTCCCGACGGCGATCGCCCTGATCACCGCTCGCTCGCGGGCGCCGCACGTCACCGCCCAGGTCTCCGGTTTCACCCAGTCGCTGGGGTACCTCCTCGCGGCGGCGGGCCCCTTCGCCGTGGGCGCGCTGCACGATCTGACCGGCGGCTGGACCGTCCCGCTGCTGGCGCTCACCGCGTCCTCGGTGGTGCTGGGCGCCGCCGGCTGGGTCGCCGCCGGGCACGGCTACATCGACGACGAGCTTCCGGACGCCCGCGGCTAATCCGCGACGCCCGGCTCGCCCCGCAGAGCGATCGTCGGCGGCCGGTCTCCGCGCACGGACGCGACCATGTCGACGACCCGTCGCGTCGGGGCGACGTCGTGCGTCCGAAAGACCGTCGCCCCCAGCCACGCGGCGATGGCGGTCGCGGCCAGCGACCCCTCCAGCCGCTCCTCGGGCGGCAGATCGAGGGTCTCTCCGACGAAATCCTTGCGCGAGATGGCCTGCAGCACCGGGAAGCCCAGGGACGCCAGCTGTGCGGTCGCCCGGACCAGCCGCAGCGAGTGCCGGGTCGTCTTGCCGAAGTCGAGCGTCGGGTCGACCAGCACGCGGGACGCCGGGACGCCCGCCTCCACCGCCCGGGCCGCGCCGGCGCGCAGGGTCGCCAGGACGTCCGCGACGACGTCGTCGGGATCGGGGCCGTAGGTCACGTCGACCGGATCGGTACGCGGCGGCAGCCCGCCCGCGTGCGAGACGACGTAGCCGGCCCCCACCTCGGCGGCCACCTCCAGTAAACGCGGGTCGGCGCCCGCCCACGTGTCGTTGACGAGGTCGACGCCCACCTCGGCGCACGCCCGCGCGACCTCGCTGCGCCACGTGTCGACGCTCAGGATCAGGTCGGGATGCGTCGCCCGGGCGTGGATCAGGAACGGCATGAGGCGCGTGATCTCCTCGTCGGCGTCCACCCAGTCGCCCTGCTGTCCGGCCCGGACGCCGCCCACGTCCACGATGTCGGCGCCCTGAGCGACCGCCCGGTCGAGCGCACGCTTCGCCGCGCTCAACTCGTCGGAGCGGGCGTGCACGTAGAAGGAGTCGGGCGTCCGGTTCACGATCGCCATCACGGCCGGACGAGCCGCGTCGAACCGCCGCCCCCGCAGGATCAACGGGGAGGGGGCGACGAGATCGACCGGCCACACGTCCACGGCTGACATGCCCTTCATCGTCCAACATCCGCGGGGCGGCGTACACGCCCCGACAAGGATCGATCCGTCCACGTTCGTCCATCGCTCATGGACGTCGCCATCAGTACTCGTAGTCCTCGCGGTCCCAGGAGGCGTCCAGGCTGGGGGTGTTCGACGTGATGACCGAGCCGTCCGACCGGATGCCGCCCACGGCTCCGCGCCGCGGGCGCAGGTTCGGCCCCTGGCCCTCCAACGGCACGGCGACCCGCTCGCCGGGCGCGAGATGGAGCTCGCGGCCCCGTACCGTGACGTCCAGGGCGCCGCCGGCGTCCACGAGGAGCGCGATCTCGCGCTGCTGCAGCGTCACGCGCAGCCGGGACCCGCGGACCAACAGGGTGAACGCCAGCTCGTCCCACCCGCGGGGCAGCCGCGGGTCGAACATGATCGTGCCGTCGTAGTCGCGCATGCCCGAGAAGCCGTAGACGAGGGCGTTCCACACGCCGCCCATCGAGGCGATGTGGACGCCGTCGCTCGTGTTGTGGTGCAGGTTGGCGAGGTCGACGTAGAGGCCCGCGTAGAAGTAGTCGAGCGCGAGCTTCCGGTAGCCGACGAGCGCGGCGATGATCGACTGGACGACCGCCGAGAGCGTCGAATCGCCGGTGGTGATCGGGTCGTAGTAGTCGAAGTCGGCGCGGATCTGCTCGAGCGTGAAGTCCTGCCCCGCGAGGAAGAGCGCGAGCGTCGTGTCGGCCTGCTTCAGCACCTGGTAGCGGTAGATCACCAGGGGGTGGAAGTGCAGCATCAGCGGCCGGAACTCGGGCGGCGTGGCCGCCAGGTCCCACATCTCGCGCTGGAGGAAATCGGACGACTGCGGATGAATCCCGAGGTTCTTGTCGACCAGCACGACCATGCCGTCGGCGCAGGCCTCCCACTCGTCGATCTCGGCCGGGTCGAGCCCGATCTTGCGGACCAGCCCGTCATACAGGCCCGGCTCCTCGGCCTGCATCGAGCGCATCAGGGACGCCGCCCGCCGCAGGTTGAACCGCGCCATCACGTTCGTGAACATGTTGTTGTTCACGACCGTCGTGTACTCGTCGGGGCCGGTCACGCCGTGAATGTGGAACTCTCGCGAACCGTCCGCCTGCTCGCGCCAGAAGCCGAGGTCGGCCCACATGCGGGCCGTCTCGGCGAAGAGCTCGGCGCCGTCGCGGTAGAGAAAGCCCTGGTCACCCGTCGCGTCGGCGTACTTCGCGAAGGCGAACACGACGTCGGCGTCGATGTGGTACTGCGCGGTGCCGGCCGCGTAGTAGGCGGACGCCTCCTCGCCGTTGATCGTGCGCCAGGGGAACAGGATGCCCCGCTGGTTCAGCTCGTGCGCCCGCCGCCGGGCGGCCGGCACCATGCTGGTGCGGAACCGCAACGTGTTCCGCGCGAGGTCGGGGTTCGTGTAGCAGAGGAACGGCACGACGTAGATGTCGGTGTCCCAGAAGTAGTGGCCCTCGTAGCCGGAGCCGGTGACCCCCTTCGCCGCGATGCCGTGCTGGTCGGCCCGCGCGGCCGCCTGCGCCAACTCGAACAGGCACCAGCGGATGGCCTGCTGCAAGGCCGGACGCCCCTCGAGCCGGACGTCCGAGGTGTCCCAGTAGTGGTCGAGCCAGGCGCGCTGCCGCTCGTGGAACGAGGGGATGCCGGCGTCCCGGACGCGGTCGAGCGTGCGCCGGCAGCGGTCGAAGAGCTCCCGCACCGGCACGGACCGCGACGTGTGATAGGCGACCGCCTTCGTGATGCGGATCGTCTGGCCGGGCTGCGCGATCACCCGGAAGACCTTCTTGCCGATGTCGGGCTCGGTGCTGATGAGCTCCTCGACGGGGGCGTCGCTCTCGACGGTGTGGTCGGCCGCGACCGCGAGCGTCATGCGGGAGTTGTGGCAGCGGTAGCCGAGGATCATGCGGCGCTCGGAGTTCCAGTGGCCCATCGGCTCCAGCACGTCGTCCAGCCGGGCCGTCTTGCGGGGGTCGTGGACGTTGCCGGGCGCCGGCTCGGCCGCCCCCGGGCTGTACTCGTCGCGCCCCGACTGCCGGTTCAGGATCTGTGACGAGATCGCGATCGGGGCGGCGGCGTCCAGCATCGTGACCTCGAACGTCATGAGCGCCAGATGCCGCTCGGGCAGCGACACCATCCGTGTCGACCGGACGCGGACGCGCTTGCCGGCGGGCGTCCGCCACAGGATGTCGCGGCGCAGGATGCCGTCGCGGAAGTCGAGCGACCGCTCGTAGGATTCGAGGTCGGCCACCGACAGCAGCAGCGGCTCGTCGTCGACGTACAGCTTGATCAGCATCGCGTCGGGCACGTTCACGATCGTCTGGCCCGTCTTGGCGAAGCCGTAGGCGTGCTCGGCGTGCCGGATCTGCCAGGTCTCGTGGAAGCCGTTGATGAAGGTGCCGTGCACCTCGGCGTCCCGGCCCTCCTCGGGCGTGCCGCGCATGCCCAGGTAGCCGTTGGCGACGGCGAAGACCGTCTCGGAGGCGCCCAGGTCGTCGTCGGAGTACGCGGTCTCCACCAGCCGCCACGGGTCGACGGGGAAGCGGTGCCGGTCGATCGGGTCGGCGCTCGGGCTCTCGGGGGTCACCGCAACTCCTCCAGATCGGTCACGACGACGTCGGCCCCCGCCTCGGTGAGCGCCTCGGCGCCCACGCCCCGGTCGACGCCGACGACCAGGCCGAACGCGCCGGCCCTGCCCGCCCGGACGCCGGACACGGCGTCCTCCACCACCACCGACCGCTCGGCGGTGCTGCCGAGCCGGCGGGCCGCCTCGGCGAACGTGTCGGGCGCCGGCTTGCCCGGCAGCCCCTCCTCGGCGGCGACGAGCCCGTCGATGATGACCTCGAACCGGTCGAGGAGGCCCGCCGCGCCGAGCGCGGTGCGGGCGTTCTTGCTGGACGACACCACAGCCACACCCTTGCCCAGGGCCTGCACGCTGTCGAGCAGACGCACCGAACCCGGGTAGGGGGCGATGCCGTCGCGCGCGAGCACCTCGTTGAAGAGGGCGTTCTTGCGGTTGCCGAGGCCGCAGACCGTCTCGGCGTCGGGCGGGTCAGCCGGATCGCCGTAGGGCACCTCGAGCCCGCGGGAGGCCAGGAACGACGCGACGCCGTCGTAGCGGGGCTTGCCGTCGACGAACGCGAAGTAGTCGGCGTCCGTGTACGGCTCGGTGACGCCCCGGCCGGCGAGGAACGTGTTGAACAGCTCCGACCAGGCGCGCATGTGGATGTCGGCGGTCGGCGTCAGGACGCCGTCCAGGTCGAACAGGACGGCGTCGTAGTCACTCCACTCCATGCGACACATCGTAGGAGAGGGCCGCCGATCCTCCCCCATCGGGACGTTTCGGCCACGTGACAAACGCCGTGCGCACGAGCAACCTTTGCGCCCTCCTCGAGCGTCATCATCGTAGGGACGCCGGTCCCCTGCGCGTCCCCACCCCAACGAGGAGGAACCATGCCCACCCCACGCCGTCTCGCCGCCATCGCCGCCAGCACCGCAGTGATCGCGTCCGGCCTCATCACCCCCGCCCTGGTCGCCCCGGCCACCGCCGTCCCGGCCCGCCCGGCCGCGAGCGTGGCCGCGCAGGCGTCCCGGGCGACCAGCTACCGGGTCGTGCCCGCCACGAAGGGCACGTTCACGTTCCGCGCGCGCCTGCTGCACCAGGGCGTGAAGGCGAGCGGCGACGACACCGCCTGGCTGCCGACGGCCTGGCAGCCCGTCGAGTGCGGCGCCCGGACGCCCGCCCTGCCCGCGTTCGCCCGACTCCGCGCCAGCCGCGTCATCGCCTCCTCCGGGCCGGAGCACGGCGAACTCGAGGGCGTCCTGCAGTTCCGGACGACCGCGGCCGCCCGGCAGTTCGTGAGCCAGGTGACGTCGGCGTCCCGGCGCTGCGACGGGGTCGTCACCAGCGGAACGAAGACCCGGCGCACCGAGAGCCGCGTCGCCGGGGCCTGGGCGCAGGGCGTCGCCCTGCGCAGCTGGGTGCAGATCAAGGTCGACGGCCGGTACCGCACCGTGCCCGGCGCGGACGCCACCCTGGTCGTCCGCAAGGGCAACCGCGTCGCCGTGGCCGCCACGGGCGCCGAGTACCTCGGGGACGCCTGGCGCACGCCTGCGGTGCGCGCGGAGCTGCTGAAGGCGGTGAACTACACGGCCAAGGCCATGTGAGAACCCCTCGTCACCAGGGGTGATGCCCCGCAAGACCCGGGACGCCGCCGGCTCAGCCGGCGGCGTCCACGCTCACCTGGGTGCCGCCCACCTCGATGATCTCGCCGCCGTGGAGCTGCCGCCCGCGCCGGGTCTCGACGGCGCCGTCGACGAGCACCTCCCCGGCGGCGATCAGCGCGTGCGCGTGCGACCCGGAGTCGACCAGCCCCGCGACCTGCAGAAACTGGCCGAGCCTGATCGTTCCGCGCACCTCGACGGACTCCATGGACGCCTCCTCAGTACCCGATCGACGCCAGGTAGCGCCGCGAGTCGGCGATGCAGTCGAACGGGTCGCGGCCGTACGTGTCGTCTTGTTCGATGAAGAAGTATTCCGCGCCGGCGGCCTCGGACGCCGGGAGCAACTCGGGCCAGTTCATGTTGCCCTGGCCGACCTCGGCGAACTGGGCCAGGTTCACGAACATCGCGAACCCCGCGGCCCGGTCGCCGGACGTCATCTCGTCGACGGCCGCCTGCGGCAGCGGGACGATACGGAAATCCTTCACGTGGATCAGCTTGCAGACCCCCGAGTAGGCCTTCAGCATGTCGAGCGGGGCCATGCCGCCCCGCTGCACCCAGTGCAGGTCGACCTCGAAGTTCAGGCTCGGCGCGACCCTCCGGACGATGTCGAACACCCGCTCGCCCTCGAACTGCGCCAGGTCGACGTGGTGGTTGTGGTAGCACAGCGTGATGCCGTGCTCGGCGAGCCGCTGGGCGGCGTCCTCGCAGTCGGCCGCCCAGGCCTCACAGGCGTCCTTGCTGACCATCGCGGTGAACGGCATCATGCCGATGCGCACGAACCGGACGCCCAGCCGCGCGCAGTCGGCGACGATCTTGTCGAAGTCGGCGTCGAGCGCATCCCCGGTCGCGGTCGGCCCGGCCTTGAGTGCGACCGACAGGGCGCCCACCTCGATGCCGAGCTCGTCGCGGCCGCGCTCGAGGCCGGCGGTGTTCGCCGCGTCCATCGGAATCTGCGAGACCTCGACCGCGTCGATGTCGAGCTGCTTCAGCCGCTGCAGCACGGCGAACATGCCCTGCTCGGCGACCTGCTCGCGCAGCATCATCATCTGTACCCCGAGCACCGCCATGTCAGCTCCGCTCCGCGAACGCGCCCTCGTCGGCGATGCGCTTGTTGAGTTCGGCCAGGTACCGCTCCTCGTCGAAGTGCTCGATCGAGACCTCCTCGCCGGTCCAGCTCGACAGGTGGATCGCGTTCGCCAGCCGGACGCCGTGGATGCCGTCGCCGCCGGGAGCGATGAGCTCTTCCTCCCCCGCCACGGCCGCCGCGAAGTTGCGCAGCACCTCGCAGTGCTGGGCGCCCCAGACGGACCCGTAGTCCTTCGTCTCGACGTCCATCAGCTCGGCCGTGTTGAGCTGGCCGGTGAAGAGCCGGGCGACCGCCGCCATGTCCATCGAGTCGCTGATCTCGCGCTCGGGCTTCTTCAGGCGGGTGATCGTCACGGTCTTGGAGTCGTCGACGACGATCTTGCCGGCGTCGCACAGGATCTCGAGACGGTCGGTCCCGACCAGGTCGTTGGTGCAGGTGATGAACGAGCCGGTGGCCCCGTCGCCGAAGTCGGCGAGGGCGTTCACCTCGTCTTCCACCACGATGTCGCGCTTGAAGCCGAACGCGCACTTCGCGAAGACGGACTTCGGGACGCCGCACAGCCACTGCCACAGGTCGAGCTGGTGGGGCGCCTGGTTCACCAGGACGCCGCCGCCCTCGCCGCCCCACGTGGCGCGCCAGTCGGACTGCTCGTAGTAGCCCTGCGGCCGCCACCAGGTCGTGATGACCCACGAGGTGTGCCGCAGCGCGCCCAGCTCGCCCGAGTCGAGCAACGCCTTGAGGTCGCGGTACAGCGGGTTGGTGCGCTGGTTGAAGAACACGCCGAACGTCAGGTCGGGCTTGGTCGCGGCCAGGTCGATCAGCTCCCGCGCCTGCTTCGTGTAGACGCCCACCGGCTTCTCGACGAGCGCGTGCACGCCGTGCTCGAGCGCGTAGATGCCCATCTCGGGGTGCAGGTAGTGCGGCACCGTCGTGACGACCGCCTCGACGTCGCCCGAGTCGATCATCTGGCGGTAGTCGTCGTAGAAGGGGACGCCGAGGGCGTCCGCCGTCGCCTTCTTCTCGGGCAGGACGTCGCAGATCGCGCCGACCTCCACCGTGGGCACCATGCCGCTCTTGATGAACTGGGCGTACATGCCGCCCTCCGCGCCCAGGCCGATGATGCCCAGGCGAAGCTTGTTCTCTGCCATGCCAGCTCCTTCGCTGCGTGCTTCAGACGTGTGCTGCCGCCACCCTAAGTGTGCGGCGACAAGCGATTCGAGGGGTTACCCGGAGTTGCCTTGGGGTTCGTACACCGTTCGCGTGGTCGACCCGGACACCCCTCACAGCCCCGACTGCCGGTACACCTCTTTGAGGATCTCCAGCGACTTCATGGCCTCCGCGGGCCCGATCCAGAACGGCTCGGGGTCGTCGAGCGAGCCGTAGAAGTCGCGGATCAGCAGCTCGTGGCTCACCCCCCAATACGACCGGCCCTCCGAGGGCGCCTTGCGCTCGGCGTACTTGTCACGAGGACGGTCGCCCTTCCAACGGACGCGCAGCCCGTTGCGGATCACGACGTACGCGTTCTCGCAGTCGAGCTCGATCTCGACCGGACGATGTTGCGGCGCGGCGAGGGTACCGTAGAACGCCGTGCGGACGCCGCCCGCGTGCGTCAGCAGGATCTCCGCCGCGTCCTCCACTTCGGAGACCGCCCCGTACCGCCGCGTCGCCACCTCCCCGGAGAGCTCGGTGACGTCGCCGAGCAGCCACTGGAGCAGGTCGAGCGTGTGGATCGCCTGGTTGATCAGCAGACCGCCGCCCGCCTCGGCCCAATGGGCCCGCCACGGGCGCGCCTGGTAATAGCCGGGCGACCGCGTCCACACCACCGAGGCGTACGCGCCGTGCACCTCGCCCAGCTCGCCCGAATCGAGCAACCGCTTCACCTGCTGGCTGGAGACGTTGTAGCGATTCTGGTAGCAGATCGCGATCTTCGCGGACGCCGTGGCGGCCGCCTCGACCAGCCGCCGGCCCTCCTCCAGCGTGTGCGCGATCGGCTTTTCCTGCAGCACGTGGACGCCGGCCGCCAGCGCGTCGAGGGAGACCTGCACGTGCTGGTGGTGCGGCGTGGTGACGTGCACGACGTCGGGCGCGACCGACTCGAGCAGCTCGCCGTGCGTCGCGAACCCCGGGACGCCGTAGCGCGCGGCGGCCGCCTCGAGCCGCCCCGGGTCGGTGTCGCAGACGCCGACGAGCTCGATGCCGTCGATGGCCTCGATCGCCTCGAAGTGGACCGCGGAGACGTCTCCGCAACCGATCACGGCGGCGGTGGTCATCGGTACTCGATTCCCTGCTCGTCGAACAGCTTCACGAGGGCGGCGTGCGCCTGCCCCCACAGGTCGGGCCCGCAGAGCCCGCCGAAGGCGTCGAAGTCGCCGAGATGCGGCTCGAGGGAGAAGAAGCCGTCGTAGCCCGACTCGCGGAGCGCCGCGATGACCTCGCGCACCTGGCCGTCGCCCTCGCCGCAGGGCAGCACCTTGTTGATGTGGCCGGCGAACTGGTCTTCGCTGGCGAACTCGGTGGCGCTCGCGTCTTTGCAATGGATGTAGTCGGTGAACTCGCGCACCAGCGGGTACGCCTCGTCGAACGGCTTGACGCCGCACTGGACGTAGTTGGCCGGGTCGAAGATGCCGCGGTATCGCGGGGAGTCGATGGTGGTGATGAGGTCGACCACCCGGCGGGGGACGTCGCCGTAGATCTCTTTTTCGTTCTCGTGCAGCAGCGTGACGCCCGCGGATTCGGCGACCTCGACCATGGCCTTCGTGCGGGCCATGACCTCGTCGCGGTACGCGTCGGGATCGTCGCCCTCGGGAATGAAGAAGCTGAAGATGCGGATGAAGGGCGCGTCGAAGAACCGGGCGACCTCCACCGCGTGCCGGGTGCGCTGCAGGTGCGGTTCGAAGTCGTCGGTGATGAGGATCTTGCCCAGATCGGAGCCGATGGAGGACACCCGCACGCCGTGCTCAGCGAGCAGCCGCTTCGCGTCGTCGAGCTGCTCGGGCGTCAGGTCGAGAATCTTGGTGCCCCACGCGCTGCGGAACTCGAGGTAGCCGACCCCGAGGCGCTGGAGCGTCGTGAGTTGCTCGGTGAAGTCGTGGGAGATCTCGTCGGCGAAACCCGTGAGCGTCCACATGAGAAGGACCTGCTTTCCTCGTCGAATGGTCGTGCCCGTCAGCGTACGGGGCGCCACTGACGAAAATCAGCGGGTGGCCGCCTGTTGCCGTGAGGGCGGCGTCCGCAGGGCCAGCCAGGCGAGCGCGACGGTGTAGGCGACGAGCAGCGCGTTGCGGGCCGTGACCAGCACCACGGGGCGTCGGGCGTTGTGGAACAGCCAATCGTCGTAGGTCACGGGGTAGATCCACACGGTGAGGGCCATGAGCGCGAAGACGCAGGCATAGGACGCCGTCGCCGCGGCCGGTGCGGAGACGCCGGGGGCGTCCGGGGCGCCTGGCGCGTCCGGATGGGGAGTCTCAGGGAGGGCGTCTGGGGCTGGGCGGCGCCAGGCGACGCCCAGCACGACCACCGCCGGGGCGGCGAGCCACAGCATGTACTGGGGGCTGAACGCCTTGGAGGTCACGATCATCATGGCGATCACGAACAGCGCCGCCCAGGCTGCGCGCCACGGCGGGCAGCCTGCGGCGAACCAGCGCACCAGCACGAGCGCGAAGACGGCGAGGCCGGCGAGGAGGGCGGCGTCCGCGACGAGGAGGAGGGCCGGGACGGCCGGCCCGGCGACCTCGTAGGCGTTCCACTGGGAGAAGAACACGGAATACGAGGGGTCGGTGAGGCGTCGCCACATCGCGGGCGTCGCGACGACCGCCTCGATCTGCAGGCCGCGCAGGCTCTGGTAGCTGAGCGGGGAGAAGAGGCGCGTGAGCCCGGCGTCCCAGACGCTGAGGGCGGCCAGCAGGACGCCGGTTCCGATCGTGGCGAGGGTCGCGGCGACGCGGCGTCCGCGACGGGCGAGCGTCAGGGGGAACAGCAGGAGGGGCCAGACCTTGAGCGCGGTCGCGGCGGCGATCACGGGGCCGGCGGCGACGAAGCGACGCTCCAACAGCAGCAGGACGGCCGCCCCGGCGAGCACCGCGGGGACGATGTCGAACCGGAGCAGGGCGAGCCGTCCGGAGAGCGTGACGAGCAGCACCCAGCCGGCGACGCCGATCGGGCCGGTCCGCGCGATGAGGAGCGCGGTGAAGGCGGCGTCGAACAGCGTGACCAGCACGAGGAAGCCCGCCCGGTAGCCCTCGTACCCCTCCGCGCCGAGCCACGACGGCAGCATCAGCAACCAGGCGGCCGGGGTGGGGTACTCGGGAAAGATCGTCGCGAGGCTGCCGCCGATCTGTTTGGCCTTCTCGATCTGGAGAAAGTAGTAGTAGGTGTCGGAGTACTCGCCGGGGCGCAGCACGTACGCCCAGATGGAGAACGCCTTCGCGACGGCCCAGAGCAGCACCATCCCGAGCACGCCCTCGACGGTGACCGTTCGCCTCGACACGCGCCCTATTTCACCACGCCCCGTCGTGCCGGTCTCGCGGACGCCGTGGCCCTGGATGGCGGCGCGGACGCCACCGCGGACGCGGCAGCGAGAACGCGCCGGGGCCCGGCAGCATCCAGCGGCGGCGCCGGGCCACGAGCCCGAGCGCCGCGCAGGTGACGATCGACAGGGCCATGCCCGCCTCGGGGTGGCCCGCCCCCTGCAGCAGGACCATCTCGACGCTGCCCACCACCGCGACGGTCGCGTACAGGGGCGACCCGCCGAAGATCGCGGGGACGCGGTTGACCAGGATGTCCCGGATGACGCCGCCGCCCACGGCGGTGATGACCCCCAGCATGACGGCCGGCATCCAGCCGAGCCCGATGCCGAGCGCCTTGGACGCCCCGGTCGCCGACCAGCACCCGAGCGCGAGCACGTCCGCGACCGCGAGCAGGCGACGGGCGGGGCGTCCTTCGAGGGTCAGCAGGTAGGCGACGGCCGCGGAGACCAGCGCCCCGCCCAGGTACCAGGGGTCGGTGAGCGCGACCGGGAGGCGGTTCAGCAGGACGTCGCGCAGCATCCCGCCACCGAGCCCCGACGCGATCGCGAGCACGACGAAGCCGACGGCGTCGAAGCGGTGCGTCCGGGCGACCGCGCCCCCGAGGAGCCCGTTCGCCAGGACGCCCGTCACGTCGACGACGCGGAAGGCCCACGTGGGGTCGAACTCGTTCATCGCGGCCGATCATCCCACGCGGAGACGCCCCTCGTTCGCCCTCGCGTCGGCGGCCGTCACCCGGTCGCGGGGTGGGTCACAGGTGCGTCACGGCGCCCGGGGCGTCGGGGACGAGGGCGTCCGCGAGCGCCTCGAGGACCTCGGCGCGGGGCGACGTCCGGGGCCAGACGAGCGCGATGTCGCGCGTGGGGGCCGGCGGGGCGATGCGGCGGACGACGACCCCTGCCTCCCCGGACGCCGACGCCGCCAGCGCCGGCAGCAGCGTCACGCCGCCGCCGGCGACCATGGCGCGCAGGGTCTCGAGGGTGGACGCCCGATAGTCCTCGCGCGTGGACGCCCCGTGCTCGCGCACCCACGCGGCCACCTGATCGCCCAGGCAGTGCCCGGCCGACAACAGCATCAGCTCGTGGCGCGCCACCTCGGACGCCGCGACCGGCCCGGGGGCGTCCAGCGGATGCCCGGCCGGAACGGCCAGCAACAGTTCCTCCCGGAACAGCGGCCGGACGCGCAGCCGCGCGTCCGGCACCGGCAGCGCGACGAGGGCGGCGTCCAGGCGGCCGGCGTCCAGGAGGGCGAGCAGGTTGACCGACTTCTCCTCGGTCAGCAGCAGCTGCAGCCGCGGAAAACGCTCGCGGACGCCGCCCAGCACCCGCGGGAGCAGGTACGGCCCGAGCGTCGGGAACGCCCCGAGCCGCAGCGGGGTGTCGGCGCCGGTGGCGTCGGCGGCGAGCGTCCGGATGAGGGAGACCTCGTCGAGGATCGCCCGCGCGCGGTCGACGACCTGCCGGCCCACCGGGGTGAGCGCGGGCGGAGCGACCGACCGGTCCACCAGCGCGACGTCGAGCTCGCCCTCCAGCTTCTTCACCTGCGTGGAGAGCGTGGGCTGCGACACCGCGCACGCGGCGGCCGCCTGGCGAAAGCTCCGCCGGTCGGCCACCGCGACGAGGTACTCGAGGTCCCTCAGGTTCATGACGCGAGGGCGTCGGCCGGGGCGCTCGTCCTGATGAGGTGGTCGAACGCGGCCAGGGACGCCGTGGCCCCCGCCCCCATCGAGATCACGATCTGCTTGTAGGGCACGGTCGTGCAGTCGCCCGCGGCGAAGACCCCCGGCACCGAGGTCGCGCCGTGGTCGTCGATCTCGATCTCGCCGCGCGGGGTCTGCGCGACGGCGCCCTCCAGCCACTCGGTGTTCGGCAGCAGCCCGATCTGGACGAACAGGCCGTCCACGCCGAGCCGATGCGCCTCGCCGCTGGTGCGGTCGTTGTACTCGACGCCCGTCACCTGCTGGCCGTCGCCGACGACCCCGGTGATGTGAGCGGACGTCACCACGTCGACGTTCGGCAGGCTGTGCAGCTTCCGGACGAGCACCTCGTCGGCCTTCAACTGGTCGAGGTACTCGACGACGGTCACGTGGCCGACGACGCCGGCCAGATCGATCGCCGCCTCGATGCCCGAGTTGCCCCCGCCGGCGACCGCGACGCGCTTGCCCTTGAAGAGCGGCCCGTCGCAGTGCGGGCAGAACGTGACGCCCTTGTTGCGGTACTCGTCCTCACCCGGGACGCCGAGCGTCCGGTAGCGCGCGCCCGTCGCGACGATCACGCTCTTGGCCTTCAGGGACGCCCCGCCGTCGAACTGCACGGTCACGAGGCCGTCGTCGCCGGCCGGGACGAGACCGGTCGCATGGGCCTGCTTCATGATGTCGACGTCGTAGGAGCGCACGTGCTCCTCCAGCGCCGCCCCCAGCTTCGGCCCCTCGGTGTACGGCACGGAGATGAAGTTCTCGATCGCCATGGTGTCCAGCACCTGGCCGCCGAACCGCTCGGCCGCGACGCCGGTGCGCAGCGCCTTGCGGGCCGCGTAGATCGCCGCGGCCGCGCCGGCCGGACCCCCGCCGACGACGAGCACGTCGAAGGCGTCCTTGGCGTTGAGGGCGTCGGCCGCCCGCTCGCCGGCCCCGGCGTCCAGCTTGGCGACGAAGTCGTCGATGTCCATCCGGCCCTGCCCGAAGAGCTCGCCGTCGGCGTAGATCGTCGGGACGGCCAGCACGTTGCGCTCGGCGATCTCGTCGGGGAACGCGCCGCCCTCGACCGCCGTGTGCCGGATCTGCGGGTTGAGCACGCTCATCGCGTTGAGCGCCTGCACGACCGTCGGGCAGTTCTGGCACGTCAGCGACATGTAGGTGACGAACTCGTGCGGCCCGAGCGCCTTCACCGCGTCGATCGTGGCCTGCTCGGCCTTCACCGGGTGGCCGCCGACCTGCAGCAGCGCGAGCACGAGGGAGGTGAACTCGTGGCCCATCGGGACGCCGGCGAAGCGCACCTCGACGTCGGTGCCCGTGCGCCGGATCGCGAACGACGGGGTGCGCTCGTTCGCCTCCTCGGTGACGGTCACCAGCTCGGACAGCGCGGCGATCTCGCCGAGCAGCTCGCGCGTCTGGGTCGACTTCGGGCCGTCGTCGAGCGAGGCGGCGAGTTCGATCGGCAGCTTCACCAGCTCGAGGTACTTCTTCAACTGGGCGGTGGCGTTGGCATCAAGCATGGGGTTCTCCTTCGGGCGATTCGGACGCCGACGCGACCGTCCGCGCGGGGCGATCACGGCGTCCACCAGGGGTGACGGGGTGACAAGGACCGGCGTCGAGGCGCGCCTCGCGCGGCCTCGTCGCCGGTCCTGCGAAGGGGTGGATCAGATCTTGCCCACGAGGTCGAAGGACGGGGTGAGGGTCTCCTCGCCTTCCTCCCACTTGGCGGGGCAGACCTCGCCCGGGTGGTTGCGCACGTACTGCGCGGCCTTCACCTTGCGCACCAGCTCGGTCGCGTTGCGGCCGACGCCCTCGGACGTCGTCTCGACGTACTGGATGATGCCGTCGGGGTCGATCAGGAACGTGGAGCGGTCGGACAGCCCCGACTCCGGACGCATGTTGTCGAAGTTCTCCGTGATGACGCCCTGCACGTCGCCGAGCATCGCGTACTGCACGGTGCCGACCTCGGGGGACGTCTCGTGCCAGGCCTTGTGCACGAAGTGGCTGTCGCGGCTCGCGGAGTAGACCTCGACGCCCAGGCCCTGGAGCTCGGCGTAGACGTCCTGCAGGTCGGCGAGCTCGGTCGGGCACACGAACGTGAAGTCGGCCGGGTAGAAGAAGACGATGTTCCACTTGCCCTGGAAGTCGTCGCTCGACACATCCACGAACGCACCGTTCTTGTAGGCGGTCGTCTGGAAGGGCTTGATCGGGGTGTTGATCAGGGACACAGGTTCGTACCTTTCATCGCGTTGTTCTGATAGGCAGGCTATATCTCTAGTCGGGCTGACTCAAAACCCCATCTATCAGTGGTCAGGCCACCTGAGGGGTCGCCGCGGGGCGTCCGCGCTGGTCAGAGGCGGATTGACCCGTTCCGTTCGGATTTTTCACTCGGTGAAGTTCGATTCACGGGGTGAGATCGTCCTAGATGCGGGACGCCGCGGCGGCGCCGCGCGGAAAACTGTCAGGCCGCGGTGGTGGGGTTCTCTCCATGAGAACCCGGACGCCGCCGACTGCCGCCCGCGACCGCGGGCCCGCCGGCTCAGCCCTCGCCCGGCTCGATCAGGCCGCCGGAGTACGCGGCGACCACGATGCCCGTCCGGTCGCGCGCCCCCGCCTTGGCCAGCAGCGCCGAGACGTGGGTCTTCACGGTTTCGGCGCTGACGTAGAGGGTCGCGGCGATCTCCGCGTTGCTCAGTCCGCGGGCGACGAGGGCCAGGACCTCCCGCTCGCGTGCGGTGAGCCGGTCGGCCCACGGGGCGCGACGGCGGCGCGGGCCGCCGACCAGGCGGCGGACGGCGTCCGGGAAGAGCAGGGAGTCACCCGCGGCGACCGTGCGGATGGCGCGGGCCAACTCGTCGGGGCGGGCGCGCTTCAGCACGAATCCGTGCGCGCCGGCGCGCAGGGCGTCGGCGACGTACTCGTCGTTCTCGAAGGTGGTGAGCACGAGCACGCGTGGGGCGTCGGGGCGGGCGACGATGCGGCGGGTCGCGTCGATGCCGTCGACGCGAGGCATGCGGACGTCCATGAGCACGACGTCGACGGGGGCGCGGTCGAGCGCCTCCCGCACCTCGGCGCCGTCGGCGGCCTCGCCGACGACCTCGAGGTCGGGCTCCGTGCCGAGCACCGCGATGAGCCCGGCGCGGAAGAGGGCGTCGTCGTCCACGACGAGGAGGCGGATCATGCGGGGCTCCGGGGAGTCGATGGGATCGAACCGGTCTCGGGCGGGTCGGTCGGGGCCGGGCTGCTCGGGGGCGAGCCGCTCGGGGGCCGATCGGGGCCGGCGTCGGCCGACGCGTTGGATACGGCGTCGGCCGATGGGTCGGCGACGGCCGGCAGGTCGACCGCGACCACCCAGCGGTCGCCTGCGAGCCCCGCCGAGAGGGAGCCGCCCTCCAGCAGCACGCGTTCGCGGAGGCCGCGCAGGCCGCCTTCGTGGCCGGGGCGTCCCGGGTCGGGGCCGAGCTCGTTGGCGACGACCAACCGGACGCCGGCGGCGTCCGAGCGGAGGATGAGGTGCGCCGAGCCGCGTCCGTAGCGGGTCGCGTTGGTGAGCGCCTCGCGCGCGAGGCGCGCGATCACCGGCTCGAGGGCGGGCGGGAGGTCGCCGGAGCGGTCCACCCGGAGGCGGAGCTGGCGGGCGGCCGCGGCGAGCACGTCGTCGAGGGCGGGGGCGGCGGTGGGCACGCCGTCGTCGGTGAGTCCGCGGCGCAGGGCTCCCAGCACGCCGTCGAGGTCGTCGAGCGCGGACCGGGCTACGGAGGACGCCGCCCGCGCGGCGCGGGCGGCGGCGTCCGGGTCGCGCGGGGCGAGGCGTTCGGCCGCGTCGGCCTGCGCGGTGATCGCGGTCAGGGCGTGGCCGATGGAGTCGTGCAGTTCGCGCGCGAGGTGCTGCGAACGGGCGAGGGCCCGCTCGCGGGCGGTGGAGGCGGCGAGGAGGTCGGCGTCCGAGGGGCCGAGGAAGCTCGGCGCGAGACGGGAGGTGAGGCGTCCGGCGGCCGGGATCGCGGCGAGGCCGGCGGCCAGGAGCACGGCCCCGGCGGGCACGAGCCACCACGACGCCCAGCCGGCGCCGACGTGCCAGATGCCGAGGCGTCCGGGGACGATCATGTCGGCGTCCCCCGAGAAAGGGAAGCCGACGAAGCCGAGCCCCGTGGGCACCAGGATGAGCACCGCCAGGGCGGCGACGACGCCGGCGAGGGAGACCACGAGCCACCAGGCTGCGCCCAGCAGCCGCGGACCGCGAGCGCGGGTGACGACCGGGTCGGGCAGATCCAGCCCGAGCAGAACGCGGGCGGCCGCAATCTCCGTCGGGCGGACCGGCGGAGACGTCGCCACGAGCGTGATCGCGACGACCGTCGCCACGGCTAGCGCGACCACCAGCCGCCAGACCAACGCGCCCGGCGGCTGCCTGAGGAGGGTATTCGCGAACACCCAGCCGAGCGCGAGCGGCGGCAGGGCGAGCGCAGCACCCACGAACACGTGGGCGATCTCGCCCCACCGCAGCCCGCGCAGCCCTCTCATGGGCACGAGTCTGGCAGGCCGCGGGGCCGCGCCACTCCCCCGCGCGGGGGAGGAAGACGCCCCCACCGGGGGAGGATCCGGGGGCGTCCGCCCGCGAGGCTGGCCGCATGAACACGACGATCGAATCGACGACCGCTCGCTCCGAGGTCTGGACACGGCCGACCCTGCTCCGCCGGGCCCTCGCCGCCCTGGCCGTGGCGTCCTGCCTGCCGTATCTGGCACTGAAGACGATCTGGCTGACCGGCGGCTCGGTCGGCCTCGATGATCCCGAACTGCTCCACGGCCCGACCATGTGGGCGTTGAACCTGGTGACGTTCCTGCTGGACGCCGCGGCCATCGCCCTCGCGCTGGCGTTCGTCACGCGATGGGGGCGACACGTCCCGGCGCCGGTGATCCTGGTGCCGATGTGGGTCGGGTCGGGGCTGCTCGGAGGGGTGCTGCTCGCGCTGCCGCTGCAGTTGGTCCTGCCGGCGGGGGACGGGCAGGAGCCCCGATCCGGGTCGCGGCTGGGCCTGGAGCCGTGGGTCTACCAGGTGGTGTACGCCGGGTTCGCCGTCCTCGGGCTCGCGCTGCTCGCCGGGTTCGGGCTCTACGCGCGGGAGCGATGGTCCGGGGCGCTCACCGGCCGGCTGGGAGGTGGTTCGGGACCGGAGGGGACGGGGTCGGAGGGGTCGCCGGGGCTGTCGTCGCGAGGACCGGGAGCCCGCGACCGGGTGATCACCGGGACGGCGGTCGCGGCGTCCGCAGTGGCGTCGGTGGCGGTGTTCGCGACGCTCCGCGGGTCCGGGACGGCGCTGACCGCGCTCCCCCTCATCCTCGGGACGCTGCCGATCGTCGGGGTGGCAACGGTCGTCGCGCTGCGCACGGGGCGGCCGACTCGGTGGTCACGGTTCGCGACGGCGTCCGGGTGGTTCGTGGCGTCCGGGGCGCTCGGGGCGTGGGGCGGCTACCTGACGGTCCTGAGCGCGGTGCCGAACCCGATCTCGGGGGCGACGTCGCTGGACGCGGCGTCGCTGGTGCCGGCGCTGGCGCAGTGGGCGTCCGGATGCCTGCTGGGGTTGGCCGGCGTCCGAGCGCTGCGTTCAGGAGGGCTGCGCGCGCGGGCGTCCGGCGGGGAGGCGTCCGGCGGGGAGGACGCCGCCGCGTCCGGGCGGCCGGCCGATCAGGGTGTGTGACGTTCTCCACACTCTGGCGTGGAGAACGTCAGGTAGAAACGCAACGGGGCGAGGAACAGCGCGCTTC